>JBJMQK010000407.1:0-5121 GCA_045802735.1 Anaeromyxobacteraceae bacterium
GGCGATGCCCGGCCCGGCGCCGCGGGCGCGCTTCGACGACGTCCGGCGCGGCCTGGGGAGGGAGGTCGTGTACTTCCCCTCGTGCGTCGTCCGCACCATGGGGCCGGCGCGCGCCGATCCGGACGATCGCGCCCTGTTCGACGCGATGCTGTCGCTGCTCGGCAAGGCCGGGTACGACGTGCGCTTCCCGGAGGACGTGGACCGGCTGTGCTGCGGGCTCACCTTCGAGTCGAAGGGCTTCCCCGAGCTGTCCGACGAGAAGGGGCGCGAGCTGTCGCGCGCGCTCCTCGCCGCGAGCGACGACGGCCGCATCCCGGTGCTGTGCGACACGAGCCCGTGCGTCTACCACGCCAAGGGCAACATCGACCCCAGGCTGAAGCTCTACGAGCCGGTCGAGTTCATCCGCGCGCACCTCATGGACAAGCTGCGCTTCACGCGCCAGCCGGAGACGGTCGCGGTCCACGTGACCTGCAGCTCGATCAAGATGGGGATCGGCGACTCGTTCCGCGCCGTGGCGGAGGCGTGCGCCGAGAAGGTCGTCGTCCCCGCGACCGGCTGCTGTGGCTTCGCCGGCGACCGCGGCTTCGATTACCCGGAGCTGAACGCCTCGGCGCTCGCCGGCCTGAAGCCCGCGCTGCCGTCCGATTGCAAGGCCGGGTACTCGAACAGCCGGACCTGCGAGATCGGCCTCTCGGTCCACGGGGGCATCCCGTACCAGTCGCTCGTCTACCTCGTGGACCGGTGCACGACGCCGGCGCAGTGACCCACCGTCACTGCGCCGGCGGCCTCCTCGACGCAATGCGGCGCAAAGTCGCGCGGCCGGTCCTCCAAAGCGCCATTTGACGCGGCCATTTGGGGCGACCCTTGAAAGGGTTCCCGGGTTGGCCCCTGCACTCCTACACCGTGCCTGGCGGCTCACGTTTTCTCTGCGCCTGGAGGCGACATGACCTGGACTCAGGTCTACACCCCGCTCGGGAACATCTTCATCTCAGCCATCGTGGCGGCCCTGCCGGTCGTCGTGCTGCTCGGCTCGCTCGCCCTCTTCCACGTGAAGGCTCACTGGGCCGCGATCATGGGCCTCGTGCTCGCGTACCTCATCGCCGTCCTCGTCTACGGCATGCCTGTCGGCATGGCGACCGGCGCGGCGCTCAACGGCGCGGCGTTCGGGCTCTTCCCCATCGGCTGGATCGTCCTGAACGCGATCTTCGTCTACGACATCTCGGTGAAGACCGGGAAGTTCGAGGTCGTGAAGGACACGATCGCGGGCCTCGCCGGCGATCGCCGCATCCAGGTGCTGCTCATCGGCTTCTCCTTCGGCGCCTTCATCGAGGGCGCGGCGGGCTTCGGGACGCCGGTCGCGATCTCGGCGGCCATGCTCATCGGCCTCGGGTTCAAGCCGCTCGCCGCCGCCGGCCTCGCCCTCATCGGCAACACGGCGCCGGTGGCGTTCGGCGCGCTCGGCACGCCGGTCATCACGCTCGCGAAGGTGACGGGCCTCAACGAGAACCTGCTCTCGGCGATGGTCGGGCGGCAGCTGCCGTTCTTCTCGGTCATCGTCCCGTTCTGGCTCGTGTGGGCGATGGCCGGGTTCCGCGGAATGGTCCAGGTCTGGCCGGCCTGCCTCGTCGCCGGCGTGAGCTTCGCGCTCCCGCAGTACTACGTGTCGAACCACATGGGCCCGGCGCTCGTCGACATCATCGCGGCGATCGTCTCCATCGGTTGCACCTACGTGCTCCTGCGCTTCTGGCAGCCGAAGGAGGTGTGGCGCTTCGCCGACGAGGCCGCGTACGCCAAGCCCGCCGCCGGCGCCGTGCCGCGCTCGGTCGGCGCGCAGGCGGCCGGCACCGAGCACATCAAGCGCCACTCGTTCGGCGACGCGTTCACGGCGTGGCTGCCCTGGCTCGTCCTCTCGGTGCTGGTGTTCCTGTGGGGCTATCCGACCATCAAGGCCGCGCTCGGAAACCTCCACACGAGCGCGTGGAAGGCGGGGTTCGCGCCGAAGCCCAGCTTCGAGTGGCCTGGCCTGCACAACCTGGTGATGACGGGCCCGCCCGTCGTCCCGAAGCCGACGAAGGAGGGAGCCGTCTACAGCCTCAACTTCCTGCAGGCCACCGGGACGAGCCTCTTCCTCTCCGGCATCATCTCCGGGCTCCTGCTCAAGATCCGCGTCGGCGATCTGTTCCGGCTCTACTGGCACACCATCAAGCGCGTGCGCTTCTCGCTCCTCACCATCGCCGCGATGCTCGCGCTGGGGTTCGTGACGCGCTACGCCGGCTCCGACGCGACGATGGGCCTCGCCTTCGCCTCGACCGGCCCGCTCTTCCCGTTCTTCTCGCCGATGCTCGGCTGGCTCGGCGTCGCGCTCACCGGCTCCGACACCTCCTCGAACGTGCTCTTCGGCGGACTGCAGGTCGTCTCGGCCCAGCAGATCGGGATGTCCCCGATCCTGGCCGCCGCCTCGAACAGCTCCGGCGGCGTCATGGGCAAGATGATCGACGCGCAGAGCATCGTCGTCGCCGGCGTGGCGACGGGTCAGCAGGGCCACGAGGGGCCGATCCTGCGCTACGTGTTCTGGCACAGCCTCGTGCTCGCGATGCTGGTCGGCGTGCTCGTCATGCTGCAGGCCTATGTCTTCCCGGGGATGGTCCCGTCCATGCCCACGGGTCTCGTCCCGCCGGCGCACTAGCAACGCGGCGCGGCGCAGCGCCACCTGAAGCCGGCGCGCGGCGATCCCCGCCGCGCGCCGCTCCCCGGGCGCCGCTATACGAGCCCGATGCTGACGGTCGGACTCTTCATCCCCTGCTACGTCGACCAGCTCTACCCGGCGGTCGGGATGGCGACGCTCGCGCTCCTGGAGCGCCACGGCGTGCGCGTCGAGTACCCGACGGAGCAGACCTGCTGCGGGCAGCCGATGGCGAACTCCGGCTGCGCCGACGACGCGGCCCCGCTCGCGGCGAAGTTCCTGCGCCTGTTCCGCGGCTACGAGTACGTGGTCGCGCCGTCGGGGAGCTGCGTCTCGATGGTGCGCAACCACTACGACCAGTTCCTCGCCGGCCAGCCGGGGTTCGACCACCTCAAGACCTCCACGTTCGAGCTGTGCGAGTTCCTGGTCGACGTCCTGAAGCTCCCGCGCGTCGAGGGCCGCTTCCCGCACAAGGTGGGCCTGCACCAGAGCTGCCATGGGCTGCGCGAGCTGCGGCTCGGCTCGGGATCCGAGCGGCGCATCGCGCCTTTCAACAAGGTGCGGTCGCTCCTCGCCGGGCTCGAGGGGATCGAGCTCGTCGAGCTGTCGCGGCCCGACGAGTGCTGCGGCTTCGGCGGGACCTTCTCCGTCGCCGAGGAGGCGGTCTCCTGCATGATGGGCAAGGACCGCGTCGCCGACCACGAGCGCGCCGGCGCCGAGGTGCTCACCGCGATCGACATGAGCTGCCTCATGCACCTCGACGGCCTCATCCGTCGCGCCGCGAAGCCGATGAAGGTGATGCACGTGGCGGAGCTCCTGGCGCAGGCGGAGGGCGCATGACCCCCGAGGCGAAGGCGCCGGACGCAGGCCGGATCGACTTCCCGCAGGACCACGCGGAGGCGGCGCGGCGCTTCGTCGCCGACGACGTGAAGGCGCACTGGCACGACAAGGCCGTGTGGTGGGTGCGCCAGAAGCGCGACGTCGCCTCGGCCGCGGTGCCGGACTGGGAGGCGCTGCGCGAGGCCGCCGAGAAGATCAAGGCGCACACGCTCTCGCGCCTCCCCGACTACCTCGAGGAGTTCGAGAAGAACGCGACCGCGCTCGGCGCGAAGGTCCACTTCGCCGCCGACGCCGCCGAGCACAACGCGATCGTTCACGGCCTCCTCGCCGAGCGCGGCGTGAAGCTCCTCGTCAAGTCGAAGTCGATGCTCACGGAGGAGTGCCACCTGAACCCGTACCTCGAGGCGCGCGGCATCGAGGTGGTGGACACCGACCTCGGCGAGCGCATCGTGCAGCTCGCGAAGATCCCGCCGAGCCACATCGTCATGCCGGCGATCCACATGAAGAAGGAGGAGATCGGCGAGCTGTTCCACGAGCACCTCAAGACGGAGAAGGGCGCCTCCGATCCGAAGTACCTGACCGAGGCGGCGCGCGGCCACCTGCGCCAGAAGTTCTTCGACGCGCAGGCGGGGCTCTCGGGCGTCAACTTCGCGCTCGCCGAGACCGGCGGCGTCGTGGTGTGCACGAACGAGGGCAACGCCGACATGGGCACCTCGCTCCCGCCGCTCCACATCGCGTGCATGGGCGTCGAGAAGCTCATCCCCGGGCGCGCCGAGCTGGCGGTGTTCCTGCGGCTCCTCGCGCGCTCCGGCACCGGGCAGCCCATCACCACCTACACGACGCACTTCCACGGCCCGCGCCGCGGCGGCGAGCTGCACATCGTGGTCGTGGACAACGGCCGCTCGCGCCAGCTCCAGCACCCCGTCTTCCGCCGCTCGCTCGCGTGCATCCGCTGCGGCGCATGCATGAACACCTGCCCGGTGTACCGGCGGAGCGGCGGGTACAGCTACGGCTACACCATCCCCGGCCCCATCGGCTCCATCCTCGCGCCCGGGCGGAGCGACGCCTACTGGAGCCTGCCGTTCGCCTCGAGCCTGTGCGGCTCGTGCAGCGACGTCTGCCCGGTGCGCATCGACATCCACCACGAGCTCTACGCGTGGCGGCAGGAGCTCGCGAAGAAGGGGCTCCTGCCGCTCTCGAAGCGGCTCGCCATGCGGGTCACGGGCTGGGTGCTGCGCTTCACCTGGCTCTACCTCCTCGCCGGGTGGCTCGCGCGCCACGTCGTCCCCGCGCTGCCGCGCGCCATTGCCTACGCGCGGTTCAACACCTGGGGGCGCCAGCGCGAGCTGCCGCCGATGCCGAAGGAGACGTTCCGCGACGCGTACCGGAGGACCCGTGGCCACCCGTGAGGCGTTCCTCGCCGCGCTGCGGAAGAGCACGCCGCGCGCCGTGCCGCGGCCCGACCTCTCGGCGCTCGGCGTCAAGTTCCCCGACACGGCGAAGGTGTTCGCCGACGTGCTCGCCTCCGTCGGCGGGACGTGTGCCCGCGTCCCGGATCGCGCCGCCGCCCACCGCGCGCTGCAGGACCTCCCCGTCTA
>JBJMQK010000409.1:0-3628 GCA_045802735.1 Anaeromyxobacteraceae bacterium
GTGGGGCGGCCGCTCGTCATGACGAGCGGCAACGTCTCGGAGGAGCCGATCGCGTATCGCAACGGCGAGGCGCTCACGCGGCTCGCCGGGATCGCCGACCTGTTCCTCGTGCACGACAGGGAGATCGAGACGCGCGCCGACGACTCGGTGGCGCGCGTCGTCGACGGCAGTCCGCTCGTGATGCGGCGCTCGCGGGGGTACGTCCCGGGGGCGCTGCGGGCGCGCCGCCCGTTCGCGCAGCCGACGCTCGCGTGCGGCGCGCAGCTCAAGGCCACCTTCTGCCTGGGGGTCGGCGGCGCGGCGCACCTCGGGCCGCACGTGGGCGACCTCGAGAACCTCGAGACGCTCGAGGCGTACGAGGCGGCGGTGCGCCGCATGGAGAAGTTCCTGCGCGTGAGGCCGGCGCTGCTCGCGCACGACCTCCACCCCGAGTACGTCTCGACGCGCTGGGCGCTCGAGCGCGCCCGCGCCGACGGGATCCCGGCGGTCGCGGTGCAGCACCACCACGCGCACGCCGCCGCCTGCATGGGCGAGCACGGCCTCGAGGGCCCTGCCCTCGCGCTCACCTGGGACGGTACCGGCCTCGGCACCGACGGCGCGGCCTGGGGCGGGGAGCTGCTCCTCGCGCGCTACGAGGGGTTCGAGCGGCTCGCCACGTTCCGGCCGCTCCCCCTCGCCGGCGGCGATCGGGCGGTGCGCGAGCCGTGGCGCGTCGCGCTCGCGGCGCTCGAGGACGCCTTCGACGGCGCCCCGCCGCTCGAGGCGCTCGCCCTCTTCCGCTCGGTGAAGCCGGGCGATCTGCGCGTCGTGCGGCAGATGATCGCGCAGCGCCTGAACGCGCCCCTCGCCCACGGCGCGGGCCGCCTCTTCGACGCCGTGGGGGCGCTCGCCCTCGCGCGCCCGGTGGCGCGCTACGAGGGGCAGGTGGCGATGGCGCTCGACGCCGCGCACGACGGCCGCGACCACGGCGCCTACCCCTTCCACCTCGACACGGCCGCCTCGCCCTGGCAGCTCGATTTCAGGCCGCTCCTGCGCGAGGTCGTCGCCGACCTCATCGCGGGGCGGCCGCCCGGGGTCGTGTCGGCGCGGTTCCACGCGGCGCTCGCCGAGGCGGCCTGGGCCGCCGTGCGCCATGCCGCGGCGCGACACGGCGACCTCCCCGTCGTGCTGAGCGGCGGCTGCTTCCAGAACGCTCGGCTCGCCGAGGGAATAATCGGGCTCCTCCGCGACTCTCTCCCGGTATACGCTCACGCCCATGTCCCGCCGGGCGACGGCGGCCTCGCGCTCGGCCAGGCGCTGGTGGCCGACGCGCAGGCGCGCGGGCCGGAGCGGAAGGAGTAACGACCCATGTGCCTCGGCGTTCCCGGCAAGGTCCTCGCGATCGAAGGCCTCGAGGCCACCGTCGACTTCTTCGGCGTGAAGAAGCTCCTCCGCCTCGACATCGTCGACGAGCCGGTCGCCGTGGGCGACTACGTGCTCAACCACGTCGGCTTCGCGATCCGGCGCATCCCGCCGTCCGAGGTGGGCGAGACGCTCGCGCTCTTCGAGCAGGTGCTGCGCGAGGCGGGCGCGGGCGACCTCATGGCCGAGGACGTGCGCGGCGAGGTGGCGGCGGCGCCGCTCGCCAGGGAGAAGGCGTGACCGACCTGGCGCCGTTCCAGGAGCTCAAGTTCCGGGACCCGGCGCGCGCGCGGGCGCTCGCCGACGCGCTCGCGCGCGAGGTCGCCGCGATCGGCCGCGCGCCGATCTCCGTCATGCACGTGTGCGGCTCGCACGAGCAGTCGATCGCGCGCTTCGGCCTGCGCTCCGCGTTCCCGAAGGACCTCCACGTCGTCATGGGCCCGGGCTGCCCGGTGTGCGTCACCGACCTCCCCGAGGTGGACGAGGCGGTCGCGCTCGCGCTCCAGGGCGTCCGCGTCGCGACCTACGGCGACATGCTGAAGGTGCCGGGCAGCGCGCGCTCGCTCGCCGATGCGCAGGCGGAGGGCGCCCGCGTCGAGATCGTCTACAGCGTCCAGCAGGCGGTCGACCTCGCGCTGCGGACCCCGGGCGAGGAGATCGTCTTCGTCGCGAGCGGGTTCGAGACCACGGCCGTCGCGACCGCCGCCGTCCTCGTGAACGGCGTTCCGAAGAACTTCTCCGTGCTCTCCGCCCACAAGTACATCCCGCCGGCGATGGAGATCGTCGCCGAGATGCCCGGCACGAAGATCGAGGGCTTCCTCGCGGCGGGACACGCGGCGGCGATCACCGGAGCGTCGGTGTTCGAGCCGTTCGTGAAGAAGCACGGCGTCCCCGTGGTGGTGGGCGGGTTCGAGCCGCTCGACGTGCTCGCCGCGCTCCTCAAGCTCGTGGAGCTGGTGAAGGCCAGGCGCGCCGAGGTCGCGAACATGTACCCGCGCGTCGTGACCTGGGAGGGGAACAGGCCGGCGCAGGCGCGGCTGTGGAGCGTCTTCAAGCCAGTGGGCGGGCGCTGGCGCGGCATCGCGCACATCCCGAATGGCAACCTGCGCCTCCGCGACGAGTGGGCGCACGTCGACGCGCGCCGGCGCTTCGAGATCAACGTCTCGGAGCTGTGGGACTTCGCGCCGGCGGGGCTCGCGCAGCGCTGCATCTGCGGCGACATCATGGCGGGCGTGCGGCAGCCCTCCGACTGCGAGCTCTTCGGCAAGGAGTGCGTCCCCGACAGCCCGGTCGGCGCCTGCATGGTGTCGTCGGAGGGGAGCTGCAAGATCTGGCACACCTACGGCGGCGTGCCGGACCTGCGGGAGGTCGGGTAGATGGCGACGGGCCCTCGCCCGGTCGAGCGCGTCGGCCTGAAGCACGGCGCCGGCGGCCGCGCCATGCGCCACCTCGTCGAGGACGTGTTCCTCTCGCTGGGCGGGCCGGTGGACGGCATCGGCCTCGCGGCGCTCGACGACGGCGCCGCGCTGCGCGTCGGGGACCGCTGGCTCGTCGTCACCACCGACTCGCACGTCGTGCACCCCATCTTCTTCCCCGGCGGCGACATCGGGCGGCTCTCGATCTGCGGGACGGTGAACGACCTCGCGATGATGGGCGCGACCGAGCCGCTCGGCCTCACCTGCGCGGCGATCATCGAGGAGGGCTTCCCGCGCGAGGACCTCCTGCGCATCCGCGACTCGATGAAGGCCGCGTGCGAGGAGGCCGGCGCCACGGTCGTCACCGGCGACACGAAGGTGATGGGCAGGGGCGAGGTGGACGGGATCGTCCTCAACACGACGGGCGTCGCCCTCACCGCGCGCGTCGTCACGGACGCGGGGCTGCGCCCCGGCGACGCGATCCTCGTCAGCGGGACGATCGGCGACCACGGCCTCGCCATCATGACGAAGCGGCGCGACCTCCAGATCGACGGCGAGCTCGTCTCCGACGTCGCCCCGGTGAACGGGCTCGTGCGCGCCGCGCTCGCGGCCGGCGGCGAGGACGTCGTCGCCATGAAGGACCCGACCCGCGGCGGCGTGGCCTCCGCCCTGCACGAGATGGCCGCCAAGGCGAGGGTGGGGATCCTCATCCTCGACGCGAAGCTGCCCGTGACGCCGGAGGTGCGCGCGGTGGGCGAGATCCTGGGCATCGACCCGCTCGTCGTGGCGAACGAGGGCAAGGTGGTCATGGG
>JBJMQK010000058.1:0-5487 GCA_045802735.1 Anaeromyxobacteraceae bacterium
GGCGCGCCGGCCGTGGTGCCGGCGGGCGACGCCCCGGAGTCGTGAGCGGAGCGCAGCGGAGTCGAAGGAGTGTCACTGTCCCGGCGGCGCCGCGGGAGGCGGCACCGGCGGGAGTCCCTCACCAGGCGGAGGCGGCGGAGCGCCGTTGTTCGGAGGGCCTCCCGGGGGCGGCGCGGTCGCCGCGCCATCGGGCGGACCTTCGCCCGGTGGCGGCGACTCGGGCGGCGGAATGCCCGGCGCCGCGACGTCGCCACGCGGGCCGCGCAGGCGCGCGCGGAGCACGCGGCCCGTGTACCCGTCGAGCACGACGAGGGCGTGATCGCGCCCGCCCGCCCCGGCGAGGTCGACGTGCCACCGCGCCCGGCGATCGAGCCGCGCGGCGAGCGTGCGGTCGATGACGAGCCCGCGCGACCGCGCGAACTGCGCGCTCTCCGCGACCGCCTCTCGCGCCGACATGAGCCGCGGCGGCGGAGGCGGAGGGCGCGTCTCCGCGACGCAGGCGCAGGCGAGCAGGAACAACCCAGCGACCCGAAGCTTCATCGAAACGACCCTCCTCGCAGCATCAACACGGGGCGCGGCCCCGCGTTGCGGTGCCGTGCCGGCGATCTGCGTCGCGCCACGCCTCGTCCAGTTGAAGTAACGCCAGCGGCGCCCGACGCTCCGTGGACATCCTCTCACCCGGTTCGTGTTCGTCAGAGCGCCCTGCTAAGAAGTCCTCCCCTCACCGGAGCCGGAGCGCACGAGCCTTGGCCGACTTCACCCACCTGCACCTCCACACCCTGTACTCGCTCCTCGACGGCGCGATCCGCATCAAGGATCTGCTCTCGACGGTCAAGGCGAAGGGGATGAACAGCGTCGCGGTCACGGACCACGGCAACCTCTACGGCGCGATCGATTTCTACAAGCAGGCGAAGGCGGCGGGGGTGAAGCCCATCCTCGGCTTCGAGGCCTACGTCGCGGGCGAGAAGGGGCGGCAGGACCGTTCGGAGCGCATCGGCCGCCACCTCATCCTCCTCGCGAAGGACAACGAGGGCTGGGCGAACCTGCGCTACCTGTCGTCGATGGCGTTCACCGAGGGTTACTACTACGACCCGCGCATCGACAAGAAGCTCCTCAAGGAACACTCGAAGGGCCTCATCGGCCTCACCGCGTGCCTCGCGGGCGAGGTGCCGCGGCTCTGCCGCCAGGGCGACATGGACGGCGCCCGACGCGCGGCGCGCGAGTACAAGGACATCTTCGAGCCGGGCTCCTTCTTCCTCGAGGTGCAGTCGAACGGGATGAAGGAGCAGCTCGAGGTGAACGCGCGGCTCGCCGAGCTCGGCGAGGCGGAGGACATCCCGCTCGCCGCCACCGCCGACGCGCACTACGTGAAGCGCGACGACGCGAAGGCGCACGAGGTGCTCATGTGCATCGCCTCGGGGAAGACCTTCGCCGACCCGAAGCGCATCCACCACGAGACCGACGGCCTCTACATCACCTCGCCGGACGACATGGTGAAGGCGCTCCCCGGCCTCGGGGAGGCCATCGCCAACACGATGCGCATCGCCGAGATGTGCAACGTCACGCTCGACCTCGGCAAGAACTTCCTGCCGCAGTTCCAGCTGCCGGAGGGCATGAGCGAGCCCGACTACGTCGCGAAGCTCGCGCGCGGCGGCCTCGACCGGCGCTTCAGGGAGATCGACGGGAAGTACCTCGTCGATCGCGATCTCTACCGGCAGCGGCTCGAGATGGAGCTCGCCGTCATCCAGTCGATGGGGTTCTCCGGCTACTTCCTCATCGTGCAGGACTTCATCAACTGGGCGAAGGAGCGCGCGATCCCGGTCGGCCCCGGCCGCGGCTCGGGCGCGGGCTCGATCGTCGCGTGGGCGCTGCGCATCACCGACCTCGACCCGATGCGCTGGAACCTGCTCTTCGAGCGCTTCCTCAACCCCGAGCGCGTGTCGATGCCGGACTTCGACGTCGACTTCTGCCAGAACCGGCGCGACGAGGTGATCCGCTACGTCACCGACAAGTACGGCAAGGACAACGTCGGGCAGATCATCACCTTCGGCTCGCTGAAGGCGCGCTCGGTCATCCGCGACGTCGTGCGCGTCATGGGGCTCCCCTTCGCCGAGGGCGACCGCATCGCGAAGCTCGTGCCGGAGCCGGTCCAGGGCAAGACGCCGCCGCTCAAGGACCTCGTCTTCGGGTCGGAGAAATATCCCGCCGAGCCCAGGCTCGAGGAGATGTGGAAGAAGCCGAAGATCATCCACTCCTTCGTCGACGCGAAGGGTCAGCAGCAGCAGGTCACCGAGAAGGACATCCTCGAGATCGCGATGTCGCTCGAGGGCCTGAACCGGCAGTCGGGCCTCCACGCCGCCGGGGTCGTCATCGCCGGGAAGCCGCTCTGGGAATACGTCCCGGTGACGAAGGACGCCACCTCCGGGCAGCTCGTCTCGCAGTTCGCGAAGGACGAGTCCGAGGCGGCCGGCCTCGTGAAGTTCGACTTCCTCGGCCTCAAGACCCTCACCGTCGTCGACGACGCGATCCGGCTCATCCGCGAGAACTACCCGGAGCAGAAGGACCTCGTCGCGACGGACATTCCCATCGACGACGCGGCGGTCTACGAGCTCATCAGCCGCGGCGACACCGCCGGCGTGTTCCAGATGGAGTCGTCGGGCTTCACCGAGATGGTGATGAAGATGAAGCCCTCGCGCTTCGAGGACGTCATCGCCGCCGGCGCGCTCTACCGCCCCGGCCCCCTCGACCAGAAGCTCGAGGACGGCCGCACCATGGTCGACGTCTACATCGACCGCAAGCACGGGAAGGAGCCCGTCCGCTACCCGCACGACGATCTCGAGAAGGTCCTGGAGCCGACCTACGGCGTCATCGTCTACCAGGAGCAGGTCATGCAGATCTCGCAGGTCCTCGCGGGCTACAGCCTGGGCCGCGCCGACCTGCTCCGCCGCGCGATGGGGAAGAAGAAGGCCGAGGTCATGGCCAAGGAGCGCTCCGGCTTCATGGAGGGGTGCCAGAAGAACGGCGTCGACGACAAGGTCGCCGGCGGCATCTTCGACCTCATGGAGAAGTTCGCCGCGTACGGCTTCAACAAGTCGCACTCGGCGGCGTACGGCCTCCTCACCGTCCAGACCGCGTGGCTCAAGGCGCACTATCCCGTCGAGTTCATGGCCGCGCTCATCTCGAGCGAGGCGTCGAACACCGACAAGGTGGTGCTGCACATCTCGGAGGCGCGCGAGAGCGGGATCGAGGTGCTCCAGCCCGACGTCAACGAGAGCGCCGCCGCGTTCCGCGCCATCCCGGTACGCGCAGCGACGGGCTCGGAGCAGGCGAAGGGGGGAGTGAAGGGCCAGATCCGCTTCGGCCTCGGCGCGGTGAAGGGCGTCGGCGACTCGGCGGTCGAGGCGATCCTCGCGGCGCGCAAGGATGGCGGTCCGTTCAAGGGGCTCTACGACCTCGCCTCGCGCGTCGACACGCGGCGCATCAACAAGAAGGTCGTCGAGGCGCTCGTGAAGTGCGGCGCGTTCGACTTCGAGGGCGTGCCGCGCTGGCAGCTCTTCCACGGCGTCGAGGGCGCGTTCGCGGCGGGCTCGGCGGCGCAGGCCGACCGGCTCTCCGGGCAGAAGAGCCTCTTCGGCGGCGCACCCGAGGTCGTCGCCGCGAAGCCGCGCTACCCGGTGCCGGGCGACATGGTCGGCGAGGCGCGCGTCGAGGAGTGGCCGGAGCGCGTGCGGCTCGCCTTCGAGAAGGAGGCGCTCGGGTTCTACCTCACCGGCCACCCGCTGCTCGGGCACGAGAAGGAGGCGCGGCGCTACGCCTCGACCTCCTGCGCGCAGGTGCAGTCGAAGCGCGGCGGCGACAAGGTCACCGTCGTGGGGATCGTCGCGTCACTGCGCGAGAAGACGAACAAGGAGAAGGGCACGCGCTACGGCTTCTTCACGCTCGAGGACCTCGGCGGCCATGCCGAGGTGATCTGCTGGGGGAGCCGCCCGGCGCAGAACGGCCGGCCCGCGCAGAAGGGATGGGCCGACTGGGAGCTCGTCGTGAAGCGCGACGAGCCCATCATCGTCCACGGCGAGATCCGGATGAACACGCGCGACGAGGAGAACCCCACGCGCGAGATCACGGCGATCGACATCCAGGCGCTCTCCGACGTCCGCAACCAGAAGACGTCCGAGGTGGCGCTGCGCATCGACGCCGACCTCCTCAGCGCCGATCGCGCGAAGGAGCTGAAGGCGCTCCTCGGGCGCCACGCGGGTGCGTGTGCGGTCACCGTGCGCGCCGTCGTCCCGGAGGAGACCGAGACCACCGTGCGCGTGCCGCTCCGCGTCACCCCGACGGATGAGCTCCTCGAGGCTGCGCGCCGTTTGGGGTTCGAGGTGGAGCTTCACTAGCCCAGGCGTGCTTAGGTTTTGGGCGGAGCGATCGATGCCTTGCCCATTCCTCCGCAGGTCGAACCCTTCACACTGCCTCGCCGTCGCGGGCAGGCCGGGGAACCCCCCAAAGCCAGTGGTGGCGGCCCTTTGCAGGGATGAGCACGAACGGTGCCCAGCCTATCGGTTCACCAAGGCCTCGGGCAGGTTGCTCCATCCCGCCGACTTCGACTCGTGGGTCGTGCACGGAATTCCAGCAGGTTACGACGATTCCCTGCCCCACGCTGGGTAGCCCCAATTTTCCCATATACGACCCACGGTCCGTCCCCGTACGGTGACGAAAGGCACGGGACCGGCTACGCTGTTGTGGTCCCGTGGAAGAGTACGGGGGATCACCACATGATGCGAGCTACCTCACGCGCCGCGACGCCGCGCGGCGCCTCGGCGTACACCGACCTCACGTTCCAGCTGAGGTGCGACCGCCAGGCGGAGGAGCTCCTTCGCTCCTTCTGGAACGACGTCGCGGACGGCGCCGCGCTGCCGTCCGAGCTGCGCGGGCTCGCGGAGGGTGCCCAGAACGGCGCCCCGGGAATACGGCGCTGCCTCACCATGGAGCGCCTCGGCGAGCGGCTCCGCATCGAGGTGACCGCCGTCGGCAAGGGGCGCACCCAGCTGCACCTCTGGCGCGAGGGGCTCGCCCAGAACGTGGTCAGCCCGAACGGGAACGGGGTCGAGGGGATCGCGGCGGCGCCACCGCCCACCGCCGCCGATGGCCTCACGCAGCGTGAGCGCGAGGTCGCGCTCCTCGTCGCCGACGGGCTCCGCTCGCGGGAGGTCGCCGAACGCCTCGGCATCGCCTCGCAGACGGTGAAGAGCCACCTCAAGACGATCTTCGACAAGCTCGGCGTGCGCAACCGCGTCGAGCTCGCGCGGCGGCTCGAGCAGCACTGACGCTCACGGCTTGCCGCCGCCGCGGATCGGGGATATCCCCGACCGCGATGGTGACCCTCGCCGACGTCCAGGCCGCGCGCGCCCGCATCGCAGACCACATCTACGTCTCGCCCTGCGCCCGGTCGGAGACGCTCTCGCGCATGAGCGGAACGCACGCGTTCCTGAA
>JBJMQK010000107.1:0-2565 GCA_045802735.1 Anaeromyxobacteraceae bacterium
GACCGGCATCGCTGCCCGAGGTTTGAACGGATCGCGCGCCCCCCGAGCACTTCTCCGGGCATGCGAGGGCCGCGCGCCGTGAACGCTCCTCCATTCCGGCGGATCGGGGATCGCTGCGTGGGGTCCGGAACTTGCTGGGAGCTACCCCCATGACCGTCGCGCTCGTCCACGGCGAGCCGCCGCCGGCGCGCCGCGCCAGCGCTCTCGGCCGGCGCGCGCGCAGGTGGCATCCGGTCGATCTCCTCCCGCTCGCCTCCTACGCCGCCGTCGCGGTCGTCCTCGCCGCGGCGGCCTTCCCGCGCTGGCGCATCGCCGTCCTGGCCATCCCGGCCGTCGCGCAGCAGCTCGGCGTCTGGCTGCTGCGCGGCTACGACCCGAACCGCTGTTCGCGCGCCGACGCGCGCTCGGCGTGGGCTGCGGTCGTCGTCCAGCTCGGCTGCCTCGCGACGTCGATCGTCGCGGTGGCGGTCACGGGAGGCGTGGCCAGTCCGCTCCTCCCCATGTCCATGAACGCGTACCTCGCGGCGGTGCTGTTCGCGGGCGACCGCGGCGAGACGCGCCTCCTGCTCGCGATGACGGCGATCGATGTCTGCTTCCTCGCGCTCCTGCCGGGCGCGTGGACCGGCCCCGCCACGGCGCGGCCGGTGCACGCGGCGCTCGTGGTGCTGAGCGTGCTCGGCGTCGGGGCGTCGCTCGCGCCGTTCCACCAGGCGACGCGCGAGGTGCGCGACGCCCTGGCGCGAGCGCGCAAGGAGATGGGCGCCGAGGCGCTCTGCCGGGCGCGCGCGCTCGAGCAGATCGGCGCGAAGGTCGCCCACGAGCTCAAGAACCCGCTCAGCGCCGTGAAGGCGCTCGTCCAGCTCAGCGCGCGCGCGACCCCGGAGGCGCTCTCGCACGAGCGCCTCGAGGTGGTCGAGAAGGAGATTTCGCGCATGCAGGAGATCCTCGCGGACTACCTCTCCTTCACCCGCCCGCTGCAGGAGGTGAGGCCCGAGCGCGTCGCCCTCGGCCCCCTCGTGCTGGACGCGCTGTCGGTGCTCTCCGGGCGTGCCGACGACCGGGGCGTCAACCTCTCCTCGCGCGGCGACGCGGCGGCCGACGCCGATCCGCGGCGCCTGCGCGAGGTCATCCTGAACCTCGTCGCGAACGCGATCGAGGCGACGCCGCCCGGCGGCGACGTCTCCGTCGAGGTGCGGCGCGCCGGCGAGGCGGTCGAGGTCGTCGTGAGGGACAGCGGGCATGGCATGGCGCAGGAGACCCTGCGCCGCCTCGGCACGCCGTTCTTCACGACGCGCGACGATGGCACGGGGCTCGGCGTGGTGCTGGCCCGCTCCGTCGTCGCGCAGCACGGCGGAACGTTGCGTTACGACAGCGAGCCCGGCAAAGGGACGACTGCGAGCATCACCCTCCCCGTCCGCCAGCCCGCAGCGAGGTGCCCTCATGGAACACGTGCTGCTCGTCGATGACGAGCCCTCGGTCCTCTTCGCGCTGAAGGAGGTCGTGCAGTCGCGCGGCTGGGAGGCCTTGCTCGCGCGCTCGGGCCGCGAGGCGCTCGCGATGCTGGACCGCGCCGACGCGGTCGTGACCGACTTCGCGATGCCGGACATGGACGGCATGGAGCTGCTCGCCGCGATCCGCGACCGCGACGGGACGTTGCCGGTGCTGCTGCTGACGGCGCACGGGTCGGAGCGGCTGGCGGTGCGCGCCATCAAGGCCGGCGCGTACGAGTACGTCACGAAGCCGTTCGACGTGGACGAGACGACGCTCGCGCTGGAGCGCGCGCTCGAGGCCCGCGCGCTGCGGGTCCGCGACCGCCACCTCGCGGCGGAGCACGCGATCGGCCGCCGCATCGTCGCCGACTCGCCCGCGATGGGCGCGCTCCTCGCTGCCGCCGTGCGCGTGGCGCCCCGCGACATCACGGTGCTCGTGCGCGGCGAGACGGGCACGGGGAAGGAGCTCGTCGCGTCGCTCCTGCACGCCGAGAGCCGCCGCGCAGAGGGGCCGCTCGTCCGCTTCAACTGCAGCGCGATCCCGGCGGAGCTCGCCGAGGCCGAGCTGTTCGGGCACGCGCGCGGCGCGTTCACGGGGGCGACCCAGGCCCGGCCCGGCTTCTTCCTCCAGGCGAACAAGGGGACCCTCGTCCTCGACGAGGTCGGTGAGCTCCCGCAGGCGGTGCAGGCGAAGCTCCTCCGCGCGCTGCAGGAGGGCGAGATCCAGCCCGTCGGCTCCGGCCGCACGGAGCGGGTGGACGTCCGCATCGTCGCGAGCACGAACCGCGACCTGGCGGCGGAGATGCGCGCCGGCCGCTTCCGCGAGGATCTCTATTACCGGCTGGCGGTGGTGGAGCTGGTGGTGCCGCCGCTGCGCGAGCACCGCGAGGACGTCCCCGCCCTCGCCCGGGAGTTCACGCGCCGTTACGGGGAGCGCTTCGGCCTCGACGAGGTGCGCCTCTCGCCTGCGCTCGTCGAGCGCCTGCGCGCCCTCGATTGGCCCGGCAACGTGCGCCAGCTCGAGAACGCGGTGGCGCGCATGGTGGCGATGAGCGGCGGCGGCGAGCTCGGCCCG
>JBJMQK010000111.1:0-3579 GCA_045802735.1 Anaeromyxobacteraceae bacterium
CGGCTTCCCGAAGCGGGGGTTCGGCACGCGGTCGAGGAAGGCGCAGGCGTCCGGCGTGAACGCACCGCCGGTCATGAACACCATGCGTGAAGCCTGCGCCGCGACGAGCTCCGCGACGGCCCGGTGCAGGTCGATGCCGGAGAGGTCCGGCATCATCATGTCGCACACGACGGCGTCGTAGCGCGCGCCGCGCTTCAGCTGCTCGAGCGCCTCGCGTCCGCCGCTCGCGACCGCCACGTCGTGGTCGCGCGACAGCAGGCGGCGCAGCGCGGAGAGCACGAGCGGCTCGTCGTCCACGAGCAGCACCCTGCTGCGGGCCAGCGCCGGCGCGGTGCCCGCCGCCGCCGCGCGCGCGGACTGCACGGCCGGCAAGAGCACGCGGAAGCGCGCGCCGCGCCCGGGCGCGCTGTCGACCGCGATCGTCCCGCCGAACCCCTCGATGGTCGTGCGGGAGATGGACAGCCCGAGCCCGGTGCCCTGGCCCGGCGGCTTCGTCGTGAAGAACGGGTCGAAGAGCCGCGGGAGGTGCTCGGGCGCGATGCCGGCGCCGGTGTCGCTCACCTCGAACCCGACGCGGTCGCCCTCGGCGAACGTGCGCACCCGCACCTCGTTCGACTCCGGGTGACCCTCCGGGATCGCCTGTGCGGCGTTCACGAGCAGGTTCACGAGCACCTGCGCGATCTTCCCCTCGTTGGCGAGCGCGGGCGGCGTGGGGGCGAGGTCGCGCACGAGGCGGGCGCGGTGGTGGATCTCGCTCCAGGAGATGGAGACGGCGGCCTCGATGACCGGGCCGAGCTGGACGGGCGTGCGGGCCGTCGCGTCGGCGCGGGCGAGCGCCTTCAGGTCGCGCACGATCCGCCGCACGCGATCGGCGCCGTCGAACGCCTCGGCGAGCGCGCGGCGCACCTCGTCGAGCGTGCCAGGAGCCCCCGCGGGCGAGGTCGCGAGCGCGTCCGACGCCCACTGGAGGTTGCCGATCACGTAGGCGAGCGGGTTGTTGATCTCGTGCGCGACGCCGACGGCCAGCGTTCCGACGGCGATCATGCGGTCCATCTCCATCATCCGCGCCTCGAGCTGGCGCCGCTCGGTCGCGTCCATGACGTAGCCGAGGAAGCTCGTGGGGCGGCCGTCCTCGCCGCGCAGGACGAGCGTCTGATCCTCGACCCAGCGTGCGCCGCGGTCCGGCACGACGACGCGGTACTCCCTGCGGAAGTGCGTCGCGCCCGCCGCGACGTGGGCTGCCGCCTCCGCCTCGGTGCGCGCGCGGTCGTCGGGGTGCACGACGTCGCTCCAGCGCACGCGGCCGGCGACGAGGTCCTCGGCGGACAGGCCGAGCTGCGCGACGTTGCGCGTCACGTACGAGGTCGCGCCCTCGCCCCAGCGCACGACGATCACCGGGCCGTCGTCGAAGAGCTGGCGCGAGGCCTCGAACTCGCGCTCGGCGGCGCGGTAGGCCGTGACGTCGCGGAGCGTGCCGGTCGTGCCCACGACGGCGTCGCCCTCGAACGTGGCGCGCGCGTGCACCTCGATCCAGCGGACGCCGCCATCCCGCGCGACGTAGCGAACCTGGTGCAGGCAGTGGTCCTTGCGCCGCGCGATGACCGGCTCGAAGAGCGCCAGGTTCCGCGCGCGGTCGTCGGGGTGCACGTACTCGAGGAAGGACCTGCCGAGGCTCTCCGCGACGGACCAGCCGGTCACCGTCGTCCAGGCGCCGTTGAGGAACGTCCACAGCCCCCCGGCGTCGGTGCGGAACACGACGTCGCGGACCTCCTCGATGAGCGCTGCCAGGTCGGGTGACGCTGCCATCAGCCCTCCACCTGCGATGGTACCCCGGCGGCCGATTCCGTGTCGGCGCGATCGTTTTGATCGCTTACTGCGGTCGGAGAGCGGCGTGCGCGCGCTGTGCGCTCCTCGGCGCGCGCTGCCTACCCGCGGGGCGCGCCGGCCGCGGCGGGGACGTCGCCCCCTGCGAGCGCGCGGCGCATCCGCTCGAGCGCCGCCTCGATACGCGGGACGAGGTCGCCCTCCACGCCGGCGCGGCGCGCCGTCCCGAGCGTCTCCTCGTACACGCGGATGGCCTTCGTGACGAGCACGCGCACGCGGCCGCGGAGCTCGGCCTGGTACGCCGCCGAGGCGTCCGCGTCGAGGCCGGGCGGCAGCGGCGCCGTCACGAGCTCCGTGTAGAGCCCGTCGTACAGCTCGCCGATGCGCCCACCGGCCGCGACGGCCCAGGTCGCGTCGCCGGTGCGGATGGCGCGGAGGTAGCGCTCCTGCGCGACGAGGAGGCGCTCGCTCTTGCCCTCGAGGTCGCGCTCGAGCCTCGCGGCGTCGCCGGCGGAGGGATCGAGCTTCACGCCCAGGAAACGGTCCCGCTCCAGCTCGCCGAGCCAGAAGTGCGCCTTCGCGAGGAGCGCTGCCGCCGCCGGCTCGCGCCCCGCGGCCTCCGCGGCAGCGGCGCCCGCGGCGAGCGACCGCTCCGCGACCTCGGGTTCGCCGTCCTCCGCCTCGACGACGCCGCGCTCGACGAGCGCGCGCGCGTGGTGGACGGGGTCGAGCTCCGCGCGCGCCGCCAGCGCATCGAGGACCCGGCGCGCCTCGGCGCGCTCGCCGAGGCGCCAGTGGCACTCGGCGACGAGGAAGCGTGCCTCCTCCGCGTCGGGGCCGGCGTGGCGCTCGGCCAGCTCGCGGAAGCGCTCGAGCGCGGTGCGCCACTCCCCGAGGGCGCGGAGCGCCAGTCCGGCGTCGTAGAGGGCCGCCGGTCGGCGCGGCGAGGACGGGAAGGTGTCGGCGAGGCGCGAGAACGCGTCGGCGGCGCGGCGCGACGCGCCCTCGGCGGAGGCCGCCATCCCGGCGGCGAACAGCTCCTCGTCGTTCTTGCCGAAGAGGTCGTCGTCGACGCGCGCGTCCACGCGCTCCGGCTCGCGCACGACGAGCTCGTTCGCGGCGGGCGGGCGGGTCGCGGCGCGCGGTCCGGCGCAGGCGACGCAGGCGGCGACGAGCGCCGCGGAGGCGAGCAGCGCGCTCCGGGTCACGGCGTCGACAGGAGCTGCAGGAGGACGTGCCGGGTGCGCGGCCCGTCGAACTCGCAGAGGTAGATCCCCTGCCAGGTGCCGAGCGCGAGCGCGCCGCCCTCGACCGGGACGAGCTGCGACGCGCCGACGAGCGATGTCTTCACGTGCGCTGGCGAGTTGCCCTCGCCGTGGTGGTACGTCCCGCGCTGCGGCGCGTCTGGAACGGCGTTCTCGAGGGCGAGGAGGAGGTCGCGCCGGACGTCGGGGTCCGCGTTCTCCTGGACCGTGATCGCCGCCGTGGTGTGCGGCGAGTAGACGAGCACCGCCCCCTCGCGGAGGCCGGCGCTCCCGACCGCGGAGCGGACGAGGTCGGTGATCTCGACGAGCTCGCAGCGCGCGTGGGTCGCGACGTCGAGGCGGAGGAGGGGCATCCGCCGGTGATTGTACCGGCGCCGGGCGCCGCGGGCAGCGGGACGGGGGGGGGCGTGGGCGCTTCGACTCCGCGCTGCGCGCTACGCTCAGCGCGAACGGAGTCCCCCCCGTTCACGCTGAGCGTAGCCCCCGCGCA
>JBJMQK010000177.1:0-8287 GCA_045802735.1 Anaeromyxobacteraceae bacterium
AGCTGGCGGCCGGCCTGGTCGAGCGGGGCGTGCCACTGCTGGGCACGTCGGTCGACGCCATCGACCTGGCCGAGGACCGCGGCCGCTTCGGCGAGCTGCTGGGGCGGCTGGGGCTCCAGGCGGCGCCCTACGCGACGGCGAACGCCTCGTCCGCGCTGCGCGCGACCCCGTTCTCGGGCTGGCGCAGCTTCAGCTTGTCGATGAGCTTCGAGAAGCGCTCGCGGTCCTCGGCGCGGTCGATGGCGTCGGGCGACGTGCCGAGGATGGGCACGCCCAGCTCGTGGAGCGGCACCGCGAGCTTGAGCGGCGTCTGGCCGCCGTACTGCACGATGAGGCCGAGCGGCTTCTCGACGCGCACGATCTCGAGGACGTCCTCGAGGGTGAGCGGCTCGAAGTAGAGGCGGTCGGAGGTGTCGTAGTCGGTGGAGACCGTCTCCGGGTTGCAGTTGACCATGATGGTCTCGAACCCGGCCTGCCGCAGCGCGAACGACGCGTGCACGCAGCAGTAGTCGAACTCGATGCCCTGCCCGATGCGGTTCGGCCCGCCGCCGAGGATCATGACCTTCTTGCGGTCGGTGGGCGCCGCCTCGCACTCCTCCTCGTAGCTCGAGTAGAGGTACGGCGTGAACGCCTCGAACTCGGCGGCGCAGGTGTCGACGCGCTTGAAGACCGGGTGCACGCCCGCCTTCCAGCGCGCCTCGCGCACCGCGGCCTCCTTCGTGCCCGCGAGCTGGGCGAGGCGCCGGTCGGAGAAGCCCATGGCCTTCACCCGCTTCCAGTCGCGGGGCTCGGCGGGGAGGCGCGCCAGCTCGCGCTCGGCGCGCACGAGCTCCTCGATCTCGCGCAGGAACCACGGGTCGATGAACGTGGCGGCGTAGACCTCGTCGACGGACATCCCGGCGCGGAACGCCTCGCCCACCCAGAAGATCCGGTGCGCGCGCGGGACGCGCACCTCGTCGAGGATCCGGTCGCGATCGGCGCGGGTGAACGCGTCGAACGGGCCCTTCCCGAGCGGCGACTCGAGCCCGGCCTTGTCGATCTCGAGGCCGCGCAGCGCCTTCTGGAAGCTCTCCTGGAAGGTGCGGCCGATGGCCATCACCTCGCCGACCGACTTCATGGCCGTGGTGAGCGTGTCGTCGGCGCCCTTGAACTTCTCGAAGGCGAAGCGCGGGATCTTCGTGACGACGTAGTCGATCGTCGGCTCGAACGAGGCCGGCGTCTCGCGCGTGATGTCGTTCCTGAGCTCGTCGAGCGTGTAGCCGATGGCGAGCTTCGCCGCGATCTTGGCGATGGGGAAGCCCGTCGCCTTCGAGGCGAGCGCCGACGAGCGCGACACGCGCGGGTTCATCTCGATGACGACCATGCGCCCGGTCCTGGGGTGCACGCCGAACTGGATGTTCGAGCCGCCGGTGTCGACGCCGATCTCGCGGATGATGCGGATGCTCGCGTCGCGGAGCTTCTGGTACTCCTTGTCGGTGAGCGTCTGGATCGGCGCGACGGTGATGGAGTCGCCGGTGTGCACGCCCATCGGATCGAGGTTCTCGATCGAGCAGATGATGACGACGTTGTCGTTCCGGTCGCGCATCACCTCGAGCTCGTACTCCTTCCACCCGATGATCGACTCCTCGACGAGGATCGTGTGGGTGGGCGAGAGCTGCAGGGCGCGCCGCGCCAGCTCCTCGAACTCCTCCTTGTTGTAGGCGACGCCGCCCCCCTCCCCGCCCATCGTGAACGACGGCCGGATGATGATGGGGAAGCCGATCGCCTCGGCCGCCGCGCGGGCCTCCTCCCAGGAGGTCGTGTAGCGCGACTTCGGCATCTCGACGCCGACGCGCGCCATCGCGTCCTTGAAGAGCTGCCGGTCCTCCGCCTTCTCGATCGCCTCGAGCGACGCGCCGATGAGCTGCACGCCGTGGCGCGCCAGGGCGCCGTTCTTGGCGAGGGCGACCGCGAGGTTCAGCGCCGTCTGGCCGCCGAGCGTGGGCAGGAGCGCGTCCGGCTTCTCGCGCGCGAGGATCTGCTCCGCCATCTCGGGCGTGATCGGCTCGATGTAGGTGCGGTCGGCGAACCCCGGATCCGTCATGACGGTCGCGGGGTTGGAGTTCAGGAGGACGACCTCGTAGCCCTCCTCCTTGAGCGCCTTGCAGGCCTGGGTGCCGGAGTAGTCGAACTCGCAGGCCTGGCCGATGACGATGGGCCCGGAGCCCACGATCATGATCTTCTTGATGTCGGTGCGGCGGGGCATATGGGGCGTGGAACCTAGCACACCGAGCCGACACGGGGGACGGCCCGGCGACCACCCGTGCGCTCGTTAAAGCGCGGTCGAGGGCGGCTCGGTCGAGGGCTGCGCCGCGGCGGGCGGCGGTGGCTCGGCGTCGAAGCGGATGGCCTCGCCCGCGAGGTGCGCGTGCCCGAGCTGATCGGCCACGTCGCGCGTGACGAGGACCGCGTCGGCCCCGAGGGCGCACGCCTGTGGCTTGAGGGCGTCGGGCGGCGCACCCGGCGTGCGGCCGGTGACGAACTCCGAGACGGTGCCGAGCACGGTGAAGGGCCTCTTCGGCTTGTCCCAGTAGTACTCGAGCGCGCAGTCCGGCGGCTTCACGGCTTCCCCGCGCGGCCCGTGCGCGCACGAGGCGAGGAGCGAGACGGCGACGGAAGCGGCGAGGGCGTCGAGGTGGCGCATCGCTGCGAAGATACCGCGGCCGCGCCCTCGACGCCCTGACCTTCGCGCGCTGCGCGAGCCGCCGCTACTTGCCGCGGACCGCGCGCACCGCCTTCGCGGCCGCGGCGAAGACGTTCGGGATCTGCGCCTCGGTGAGGCACGAGAAGGCGACGCGGAGGTCGGTCTTGCCGAGCGCGATCGTGCCGACGCCGTGGTCGTCGAGGAGGCGCACGCGGACGGTGTCGGCGTCGGCGTCCTTGAGACGCAGGCACATGAAGTAGCCGCTGTTGAACGGGTACACGTCCCAGCAGTCGGCGTACTCGGAGCGCCGCGCCTCGGTGGCGGTGACCCCGGCGCGGCCGCGAAGCGTCTTCACCTTCTCCGCCTGCTGGGCGCGGAACTCGGGGTCGTTGAGCGCCTTCAGGACGATGGACTGGCCGGGGTTCGAGATGTTCGAGACGTAGGCGCGGATGAGGCCCGCGGTCTTGTCCTCGAGCGCCTTGTAGGCGCCGGCGGTGCCGTTCTTCACGCCGAAGGTGAGGAAGCCGACGCGGAGCCCCCAGACGAACTCCTCCTTCGTCGCGCCGTCCACCTTGACCGCGAGGAGGTTCGGCGAGGCGCCGGCGAGCTTCCCGAAGAGCGACTCGGTGGCGCTCGCCTCGTCGTAGAACATCCCGTAGTACGCGTCGTCCACGACGACGACGAGCTTCGTGCCCGCCTCCGCCTCGGCGGTGAGCGCGGCGGCGATGGCGTCGGACTCGCTGCGCGTCGGCGTGTAGCCCGAGGGGTTGTTCGGGAAGTTGAGCGAGACGACGAGCTTCTTCCCGCGGTGCTTCGCGAGCGCGCTCGTGAACCCGGCGAGGTTGAAGCCGGTGAGCTTCGCGTCGAAGAACGGGAAGTAGTTGAACTCCGCGCCGAGCCGCGTCTCCCAGGAGAGGTTGTAGTTCTCCCACATGAGGTCGGGCGAGAGCACCTGATCGCCCGGGTCGATGAAGAGGTCGCTCACGAGGCCGAGGCCGTGGGTGAGCGCGTTCGTGACGACCGGGTTCGAGAGCGGCTGGTCGCGCAGGGAGGGCGTCTCGGCGCGCTGCTTCTTCGCCCACGCCGCGCGCAGGTCGGGCTTCCCGTAGCTCGGAGCGTAGTCGTAGATCTCGGCCGGCGTGAGGCCCTGGTAGTAGCGGTCGATGCAGGCGAGGTGCATCGGCGCACCGTTCTCGGTGGCGATGCCGACGGTCGCGTTCGCCGTCTTCGCCTTCTGCTTCGCCTCGGCGCCCTGCGCGAGGATCCCCTTCGCCGGGAAGAAGAAGCGCTTCCCGCGCTCGGAGAGCAGCTCGAGGACGACCGGGCAGTCCTTCGCGAGCGCGTCGTTGGCGGCCTGGGCGAGCGGGTGCAGCGTGACGTTCTTCATCGACGGCTCCTCGAGGTGCGGGACAGATCGGGTGAAAAGGGGCGGATAGCGTAACGGATCCGGCTCGCGCCGGAAAGCGTTCGTGCGCTAGCGCGTCTTGTGCGGCGCGCCGAGCTTCCGGGCGAGCGCGGCCAGGACGTTCGGCGGGACGAGCCCGGCGACGTCGCCGCCGAACCGGGCCACCTCGCGCACGAGCCGCGCCGAGATGAAGTAGTAGTCCTCGCCGGTCATCACGAAGACGCTGTCGAACTCCGGGTCGAGCTTGCGGTTCATGTTGGCGAGCTGGAACTCGTACTCGAAGTCGGAGACGGCGCGCAGCCCGCGCAGCACGGTGTGGATCCCGCGCTGGTTCGCGTAGCTCACGAGCAGCCCGTCGAAGCTGTCCACCTCGACGCGCGGGTCGCCCTTCACCGCGTCGCGCACGAACCCCATGCGCTCCGGGACGGAGAAGAGCGGCGTCTTGTCGGGGTTGTTCGCCACCGCGACCACGAGGCCGTCGAACATCTTGAGGCCGCGCTGGATGAGCGAGAGGTGACCGTTCGTGAGCGGGTCGAACGACCCCGGGTAGATGGCGCGGCGTGGTGCCATGCGGTTCTCCTTCAGGTGAGGCCGTAGATCGAGATCCCGGTGTCGCCGTAGGCGCGGCGATCGGAGAGCGACAGGCGCCCGTAGCGATCGGCCGGCGGGCGGCGGGCGCCGTGCTCGGCCACGGCGACGCCGTTCTCGGCGAGGAGCGGCGCGAGCGCGGCGAGCGCGGGCTCGGGACCGACGTCGTACGGAGGGTCGAGGAAGGCGAGCGCGAACGCGCCGCGCGGGAGGCGCGGCAGCGCGGCCTCCACCTCCTCCCGCCGGATCTCGAGGCGATCGGCGAAGCCGCAGCGCTCGGCGTTGGCGCGGAGCGCCGCGGCGGCGCCGCGGTCGCGCTCGACGCACACGGCGCGCTCGCAGCCGCGCGAGAGCGCCTCGAGCGCCAGGGCGCCGGTCCCGGCGTAGAGGTCGAGCACGGCGCCGCCGTCGAAGAACTGGCCGAGGACGTTGAAGACGGCGCCCCGCACCTTGTCGCTGGTCGGCCGCGTCGCCTGGCCGCGCGGCGCGACGAGCGGCCTCCCGCGCGCGACGCCCGCCACGATGCGCATCAGCGGCGCCTCGGGATGAGCGCGGCCTCGGCGATCGCCGCGCTGCCGGAGGCGCCGAGCGCGTCGAGGAGCGCCGAGGCCTCGGCGTACGCGAGCGCCTCGACCCGGTTCACGGCCTCGGGCGAGAGCGGTCCGGCCTTTCCGTCGGCCTGCCCGGCCGCGGCGCGCGCCGCCGCGTCGTTCCGCGCCGCTCGCGCGCCGGCCGCGAGCGCGCGCCCGCCGTCCTCGACGGCGCAGAGCCGGGCCGACCGCACCGCGGCGATCGAGGCCTCGGGGAGGAGCCCGCGGCGGAGGATCGGTCGCACGATCGCGGCCCCGAGCGCCGCGAGCGCGCGCGCCTCGGCCTCCGCCGCTGCGGCGCCGTCGGGGGCCCGACAGCGGACCGACACGACGTCGGCGCGGACGCCGAAGCCCTCGAACTCCTCGAGGTAGGCGATGGCCTCGTCCACCTCGGGCGGGCCGTCCGTCGCCGGGAGCGCGCAGTCGACGGCGATCTCGCGCTCGGCGGCGAGCCCGGCGAGCCGCGCCGCAGCCTCCGCGCGGCGCGGCAGGGACACGGCGCTCACGTCGACGGCGAGGTGCGTGACGCCCGCCTCGAGCAGCCGGTGCGCGGCGGCGAAACCGCGCTCGATGCCGGCGTCGTCGTCGAGCGTCACCTCGCCCGAGACGAAGAACGGGAGCCGCGGGGCGAGCTCGTCGGCGGCGCGCGCCACGATCGCGAACCAGGGCTCGGGCTCCACCCGCGCGGGCAAGGAGAGCCCGACCACCGCGCGCGCCCCCTTCGCGGCGACGAGCGCCGCCCGGGCGACGGCCGGGAACGGGGCCGCGAAGATGGGCATCGTCACCCCCGCCTTCGCGAGCGCCCCCGCGAGGTGCCGGAGCGACAGCGGACACGCCTCGCTCCGGGCCTCGAGGCGGTGCACCGTCGAGACCGGGCGGAGCGCGAGGAGCGAGGGCACGGCCGACATATAACGCGTCCGCGCAGCGGAGGACGGTCTTCGAGCAACAGGGATGGGGGCCCCGCGCAGCGGGGGAAGGGGCAGCGCCCCTTCTCCGCGGGGCAGGCGCGCGCAGCGCGCCGCAGGGTCCCGCGTAGCCAGGGGTGGGGCCCCGACGGCTCCGCCGGCGGGGCGGGGCGGCACGCCCCGCTTCAATGTTGATGGACGTCGTCGATGTGGGCGTAGTCGACGGACTCGATCTGCAACGTGGTGTGGTCGATGCCGTAGAGCTTGCGCAGGCTCGACTTCACCGAGGTGAGGATCGCGTCGTTCCGCCCCACCGCGGCCATCTCCGTGACGAGGTGCGCCGACAGCGCGTAGAGGCCGCTCGAGATCGTCCAGACGTGGAGGTCGTGGACCGCGACGACGCCCTCGTCGGCCTCCTCCATGGTGCGCGCGATCTTCTCGACGTCGAGGTGGCGGGGCACCGCCTCCATGAGGATGTCGGTGATCTCGACGATGAGCCGCCCCGCGCCCCACAGGATGAGGAGCGCGATCGCGATCGAGAGCACCGGGTCGATCCAGGCGAGGTCGGGCCGGAGCCACATGAGCCCCGCGCCGACGAGCACCGCCAGCGAGGCGACGGCGTCGCCGAGGACGTGCAGGAACGCGGAGCGCGTGTTGAGGTTGTGGTCGCCGCGCAGCCACACCAGGATGACCGAGTTGCCGAGGAAACCGATCGCCGCGACGATCGCCATCACGCCGAGGCTCGGCGGCGGGTGCGGGTCCTGGAGGCGGTCCCAGGCCTCCCAGCCGATCCAGCCGGTGAGGCCGAGGAGCGTCGCGACGTTGAACTGCGCGGCGAGGACCTCGAGGCGCCGGTACCCGAACGTGCGCTTCAGGTCCGCCGGGCGCGACCCGAACAGTACCGCGAGGAGCGCGAGGAGGAGCGCCGCGACGTCGGTGAGCATGTGGCCGGCGTCGGAGATGAGGGCGAGGGAGCCCGACACCCACCCGCCCACCGCCTCCGCGACCATGATCGCGGCCGCCACCCCGAGCGACACGCCGAGGCGCCGGGCGCTGCTCGCCTCCGAGGGACCGTGCGCGTGGTGGTGGTGTGCGTGCGCGTGGCCGGCGTCGTGCGCGTGGTGGTGCGCGTGCCCCGCGTGATCGGTCGTCCCGTCCGCCATCCGGAGCCGCTCCTTCGATTGCTGGCCTGCCTACCCTGTCCTAACATCTCCGGCGCGGTGGATCACGCCGCGAGGGGCGTGATGCACGTCGAGGAGCGCTTCGCGGTGGCCGCCGACGGTACCCGGATCGCCTGGCGGAGCGCCGGGCGGGGCGGCTCACCGCTCATCCTGTGCGACGGGATCGGCTGCGCCGGGTACATCTGGCGGTACCTCTTCCCGCGGCTCGCCGAGCGCCGCCGCGTCATCCACTGGCACTACCGCGGGCACGGCCGGAGCGAGCGACCGCGCGATCTCGAGCACACGACGCTCGGCGACTGCGTCGAGGACCTGTTCGCGGTGCTCGATGCGGCGGGCGAGGCGAGGGCGGTGCTCGTCGGGCACTCCATGGGCGTCCAGGTCTGCCTCGAGGCGCACCGCCGCGTCGGCGCGCGGGTGGACGCCCTGGTGCTCGCCTGCGGCGCGCCCGGGCGGACGCTCGACACCTTCCATGACGGCCCGCTGCTCGCGGCGGTGTTCCCCTTCGTGAAGCAGCTCGTCCTCGCCCGACCGGCCGCGGCGCGGTGGATCTTCCAGAAGGTCGTCCCGACGGAGCTCGCGCTCCAGCTCGGCCGTTACCTGGAAGTGAACCGTTACCTCGTCGCGCGCGCCGACCTCGAGCACTACCTCGCCGATCTGGCCGGGGTGGACCCGGAGGTGTTCGTGCGCACGCTCGCGTCGGCCGCGCAGCACGACGCGACGGATCACCTGCCCGAGGTGGACGTCCCGACGCTCGTCGTCGCGGGCGAGCGCGACTCGTTCACGCCGATGGCGCTGTCGATCCGCATGCACGGCGAGATCCCGGGGAGCGAGATGCTGGTCGTGCCCGATGGGACGCACGTCGCCCCGATCGAGCAGCGCGAGCTCGTCGCATCGCGGCTCGAGCTGTTCCTGACAGAACGCGTTCCCGCCGCAGG
>JBJMQK010000248.1:0-4329 GCA_045802735.1 Anaeromyxobacteraceae bacterium
GGCGTCGCCGCGCTCGTCGCCCGCACCTTCGCGCTCCTGCGCCGGCGCGCGGACGCGCTGCCGCCGCGCGCGCGCGAGCAGGCCGCGGCGGTGCTCGCGGGCGAGGAGGACCTCGTCCGCGGCCTCGGCTGGATCGCCGGGCGCCCGCTCGGCGCGCTCCGCACCCGCACCCACGGTGACTACCACCTTGGCCAGGTGCTCTGGACCGGCCGGGACTACATGATCATCGACTTCGAGGGGGAGCCGGCGCGGCCGCTGGCGTGGCGCCGCGCGAAGCGCTCGCCGCTCGCCGACGTCGCAGGCATGCTGCGGAGCTTTCACTACGCGGCCTACCAGGGGCTCGCGACGGCCGAGGCGCGGGGGCAGGGCGGCGCCGCCGCGGCGGCGTGGGCCCAGGCCTGGCACGGCTGGGCGGGCGGGGCGTGCCTGCGCGCGTACCTCGAGCGCGCGCGCGGCGCGCCCTACATGCCGTGCGACGACGACGAGCTGCGCCGCCTCGTGGACCTCTTCGTCCTCGAGAAGGCGGTGTACGAGCTGGGGTCCGAGCTCACCAACCGACCGGACTGGGTCGCCCTGCCGCTGCAGGGGATCGCGGATCAGCTCGGCGCCGAGGGCGGCGCGCGAGGCCGGACACACGAAGGGGAGGCGACGGTGAGCGCGAAGGACCGGATGACGACGAACGCGAAGACCCCGGCGGCGGCGCCGCCGCCCCGTAACCCCTCGGCGTCGCCCGCGCCGCCTTCGCAGGCGAACGTGCTGTACGAGGGCGGCCCCAGCGACCAGGACCTCCACCTGTGGAGCGAGGGGACGAACTACCGCGCCTACCGCGCGCTCGGCGCGCACGCGCGCGAGGTGAACGGCAAGGCCGGAGTGTCGTTCGCGGTGTGGGCGCCGAACGCCGACCGCGTGGCGGTCATGGGCGACTTCAACGGCTGGAACCGCGACGCGAACCCGCTCCGGCCGATGGGGCCGTCGGGCGTCTGGCACGGCTTCATCCCGAGGATGCAGAAGGGCGACACCTACAAGTACTTCGTCGGCTCGCGCGACGGCCGCTCGCTCGAGAAGGCGGACCCCTTCGGCTTCCACCACGAGACGTCGCCGAGGACGGGCTCGAAGGTGTGGGACCTCGAGTACCGCTGGGGCGACGAGGCGTGGATGCGGTCGCGCAAGGACAGGAACGGCCTCAAGAGCCCGATGAGCATCTACGAGCTGCACCTCGGCTCGTGGCGCCGCTTTCCTGAGCAGGAGAACCGGTCGTTCTCCTACCGTGAAATGGCCGGGCCGCTCGCCGACTACTGCGCCGACATGGGCTTCACCCACGTCGAGCTGCTCCCCATCACCGAGCACCCGTTCTACGGATCGTGGGGGTACCAGACGACGGGCTACTTCGCGCCCACGTCGCGCTACGGCACGCCGCAGGACTTCATGGACCTCGTGGACACGCTGCACCAGCGCGGCATCGGCGTCATCCTCGACTGGGTCCCGTCGCACTTCCCGACCGACGTGCACGGGCTCGCGCAGTTCGACGGCACGCACCTGTTCGAGCACGCCGACCCGCGCCAGGGCATCCACAAGGACTGGGACAGCCTCATCTTCAACTACGGCCGCAACGAGGTGAAGAGCTTCCTCCTCTCGAGCGCGCTCTTCTGGCTCGACACCTACCACCTCGACGGGCTGCGCGTGGACGCGGTCGCGTCGATGCTCTACCTCGACTACTCGCGCAAGGAGGGCGAGTGGATCCCGAACCAGTACGGCGGGCGCGAGAACCTCGAGGCGATCGCCTTCCTGCGCAAGCTCAACGAGGTCACGTTCCTCGAGCACCCCGACGTGCAGACGATCGCGGAGGAGTCCACCTCCTGGCCGATGGTCTCGCGGCCCACCTACCTCGGCGGGCTCGGCTTCGGGATGAAGTGGGACATGGGCTGGATGCACGACACGCTCAACTACCTGCGCCACGATCCGGTGTTCCGGCGCTTCCACCACAACGAGATCACCTTCCGGATGATGTACGCGTTCTCCGAGAACTTCGTGCTGTCGCTCTCGCACGACGAGGTGGTGCACGGGAAGGGCTCGCTCCTCGACAAGATGCCGGGGCCGGCCTGGAACAAGTTCGCCGGGCTGCGCCTCCTCTACGCGGACATGTGGGCGCAGCCGGGGAAGAAGCTCCTCTTCATGGGCGGCGAGTTCGGGCAGGGGCAGGAGTGGAGCCACGAGCGCAGCCTCGACTGGCACCTCCTCCAGATCCACGAGCACGAGGGCCTGCGCGCCTGGGTCCGCGATCTCAACCGCCTCATGGGCGCGGAGAAGGCGCTCCATGCGCGCGACTTCGACCCGGGCGGCTTCGAGTGGATCGACGCGAACGACGCGGAGGCGAGCGTGCTCACCTGGATCCGCCACGGCGGCGAGGGCGACGCCGACATCCTCGTGGTCCTGAACTTCACCCCGGTGCCGCGGCCCAACTACCGCGTCGGCGTGCCGCGCGGCGGGTCCTGGGAGGAGGTCCTGAACAGCGACGCCCCAACCTACGGCGGCTCGGGCTGGGGGAACCTCGGCGGGGTCGAGGCGGTGCCCGTCGCGTCGCACGGCCGCAACCAGTCCCTCGTCCTGACGGTGCCGCCGCTCGGCGCCGTCTTCCTGCGCAGCGCCGCGAAGCGCGGCTGATCGCGGCAGGGGCGCGGATGGGGTTGATCCTGCGCCGGCGCGCGGTTAGCCGCTCCGGCACGACCGCCTGAGAGGGATTGCCCATGGAATCCATGCCCGACGTGGACCCGCTGGAGACGCGCGAGTGGCTCGAGGCGCTCGAGGGGGTCCTCGAGAAGGAAGGTCCGGAGCGGGCCCACTTCCTCATCGAGCAGCTCATCGGGCGCGCGCGCCGCTCCGGCGCCTACGTGCCGTTCTCGGCGAACACCGCGTACGTCAACACCATCCCGGTCGAGCAGCAGGCGCGCCTCCCGGGCGACTTCGGCATCGAGACGACGATCCGGCACTACATCCGATGGAACGCGATGGCGATGGTGGTGCGCGCGAACAAGCACACCAACGTCGGCGGACACATCGCGAGCTTCGCCTCGGCCGCGACGCTCTACGACGTCGGCTACAACCACTTCTGGCGGTCGGGCACGAAGGAGAAGGCGGGCGACCTGCTCTTCATCCAGGGCCACTCCTCGCCCGGCATCTACGCCCGCGCGTTCCTGCTCGGGCTCCTCAGCGAGGAGCAGCTCGACAACTACCGCCAGGAGGTCGACGGCAAGGGCCTGTCGTCGTACCCGCACCCGTGGCTCATGCCGGACTTCTGGCAGTTCCCGACGGTGTCCATGGGCCTCGGGCCGCTCATGGCCATCTACCAGGCGCGCTTCACGAAGTACCTGCACGACCGCGGCCTCGCCGACACCGAGGGGCGCAAGGTGTGGGCGTTCTGCGGCGACGGCGAGATGGACGAGCCCGAGTCGATGGGCGCGATCGGCATGGCCGGCCGCGAGCGGCTCGACAACCTCATCTTCATCATCAACTGCAACCTGCAGCGGCTCGACGGGCCGGTGCGCGGCAACGCGAAGATCATCCAGGAGCTGGAGAGCCTGTTCCGCGGGGCCGGCTGGAACGTCATCAAGGTCATCTGGGGCCGGCACTGGGACGCGCTCCTCGCGCGCGACAAGAACGGCGCCCTGGCGCGGCGGATGATGGAGGTCGTCGACGGCGAGTACCAGACGTACAAGGCGAAGGACGGCGCCTTCGTCCGCGAGAAGTTCTTCAACACGCCCGAGCTGAAGGACATGGTCGCCGACATGTCCGACCAGGACATCTGGCTCCTCAACCGCGGCGGCCACGATCCGTTCAAGGTCTACGCGGCCTACCACGCGGCGGTGAACCACAAGGGCCAGCCCACCGTCATCCTCGCGAAGACGATCAAGGGCTACGGCATGGGCGCGGCCGGCGAGGCGATGAACATCGCCCACCAGGCGAAGAAGATCGCGGTCGACGCCATCAAGCGCTTCCGCGACCGCTTCCAGATCCCGGTCTCCGACGAAGAGCTGCCGAACGTGCCTTTCGTCAAGCTCGCCGAAGACAGCCCCGAGATGCAGTACCTGCACGCGCGGCGTGCGGCGCTCGGCGGCTACCTGCCGCAGCGGCGGCGCAAATCCACCGCGCTCGAGATTCCGCCGCTGGCCACCTTCGAGCGGCTGCTGAAGGACACCGGCGAACGCGAGATCTCCACCACGATGGCCTTCGTGCAGATGCTCGGCACGCTGGTGCGCGACAAGACCATCGGCCGCCACATCGTGCCCATCGTCCCCGACGAGTCGCGCACCTTCGGCATGGAAGGCATGTTCC
>JBJMQK010000283.1:0-13825 GCA_045802735.1 Anaeromyxobacteraceae bacterium
AGCCTGTCCCAGGGCCCCTTGTTGCGCAGGAAGTACGCGAGCCGCGCCCTGCCGAGCGGCGACGCATCGTCGAGCAGGCGCGAGAGCAGCGCCTCGTTCCCGGCCCAGGCCTGGCGCAGGAACAGCCCGTCCATGAACCGCGCCGCCTCGACGAGCCGCGCCAGCGCCTCACGCTCGGACGCGGCGAGGCGCGAGAGGTCGACGGAGAGATCGACCGGCGCGTAGCGCGCCTCGCGGCGCGCGAGCTCCTTCGCGTCGGGCAAGGCGACGCGAGGCGCGGCGCGGGCGGGTACCGCCGCGGTGAGCGCGGCGGCGCAGGCGGCGGTGAGCGTCAGGCGCGGGAACGCCGTCCAGCGAGCCATGGATGCACCTCTGGCAAGGGAGGGTAGCAAGAACCCCGGCCCGGGGTTGATCCCGATCAGGCCGCTCCGGAATCCGCCCCCCGCTCTCCCGGGCGTGCGACGTCGTGGCGCTCCGGCGACGACATGCCGCGGGCTGGGGCGATCCAGCCGTGGCACATAGGGGATCAAAGGCGCCTGCCCCGGTACTCCGCCCAATAGGAACGCAATGCGATCGGGCGCATTGTCTGTCTCGAAGCAGGACGGAAACCAAACGGAAGCGGACCAGCTCGAAGGGGAGGACGTCATGACGAAGCTCAGCGCAGGGTCGAAGGCGAGCCGCGGTTACTGGTTCAACGCGAAGACCTGGACCTTGCACCCGGTCTCGACGGACGGTGAGACGCTGCCCGGCGCCGCGGGCGAGAAGTACCTCCGCATCCCGCTCCTCCTCGCCTTCGTCGTCGCGCCGCTCATGGGCGCCGCGTTCCTGATGTTCCTCCCCTTCATCGGCTTCTACCTGGCGTTCCAGGCCGCGCTCCGCCCGGTGGCGAAGCTCTTCCGCCACACCGCGACGGAGATGGCCGCGACGATGTCGCCCGGCTGGGCGCCGGGAGAGGCGCACCTCACCGGCAAGCGCGCCGAGGGCGAGGGCGTCGAGGAGAAGGGGCCGACAGCCGCCGCGACGGACGAGCTCGCGAAGGTCGAGCGCGAGATCGCGGCGCGGCGCGGCGAGCAGAAGTAGGCGCTGCGCGACAGCGCGGATGCGACGGGGCGCCGGGAGACCGGCGCCCTTTGTGCGTCCGGTGTACCGGGAGCGCGGGACGGCGCTGCGGCGCGAGGCCCCCCCCGGCTGAGGTAGCCTGTCCTCGCGCGCGGCGGGTGCGCACGAGGGTTCATGGTCCGACACGTGAAAGGCGCCCTGTTCCTCGACTACGCGCGCATGCTCCGGGCCCGCAAGGGCTTCGACTGGCGACCCTATCTCGCGCCCGAGGACCTCGGCTTCCTCGAGCAGCGCCTCGACATCGCCGCCTGGTACCCGATGGCGACCTTCGAGCGCTTCGGGCTCGCGATCCTGAAGATGATCGCCGCGGACGACCTGCAGGCGGTGCGCGTCTGGGGACAGCTCACGGCGGACAGCGTCGCCATCGAGCACCGCGACGTCGTCGTGCCAGGCGACCCGCGCGAATCGCTGATGCGCTTCCACGTGCTGCGCCGGAGCCTCTTCGACTTCGAGGCGGTGACCCCCGTGAAGCTCCAGGACGACCTGGCGCACCTGCGGATCGCCTACGAGATGTCGCCCGCCGCGGAGGAGGCGGCGTCGTACCAGACGATGGGGTTCTTCGAGGGCCTCATCGCGCGCGCCGGGGGCGACGCGGTGGTCGCGCGCTTCGGCGAGCGGTCCTGGGGCGGCGATCCCGGGACGACGCTCGTCGTCCGCTGGACGGTCCCCGCGCGCGAGCGCCTTCGCAGCCGCGCGTGACGGCGCCGGCGCGGCGCCTCACAGGAACTCGCGCGCCGGGAAGAGCAGCACGTCGTCGATCGACGCCGCGCCGGTGAGCAGCATGAGCAGGCGGTCGAAGCCGACGGCCACGCCGCCCGCCTCCGGCATGCGCCCCACCGCCTCGAGGAAGCGCTCGTCGAGCGGGTACGCGGGGCGGCCGAGCTTCACGCGAAGTGCGCGCTCCTCCTCGAGCCGCCGCCGCTGCTCGGCGGCGTCGGTCAGCTCCGAGAAGCCGTTCGCGAGCTCGAGCCCGCCGGCGTACAGCTCGAAGCGCTCCGCGACGCGCGGGTCGGCGGCCTTCACGCGCGAGAGCGCCGCCATCGGCGCCGGCCAGTCGACGACGTACACCGGCCGCCCCGTCGCCGCGAGCGCCGGCTCGACGCGGTCGAGGAAGAGGCGAAAGAAGAGGTCGTCGAACGTGTCGCTCGCGGCGCCGACGTCGAGGGCGCGCGAGCCGAGCGCCGCGCGGAGCCGCGCCACGTCGCCCTCGCAGGCGAGGAGGTCCACCCCGACGTGGACCCGGAACGCCTCCGCGACGGAGAGCCGCTCGTAAGGCGCGGCGAGGTCGAGCGCGCGCCCGCCCGCCGCGAGCGCCGTCCCGCCGCCGAGGGCCCGCGCCGCCTCGGCGACGAGCGCCTCGACGTCGCGCATGACGCCCTCGTAGTCGGCGCCCGCCCGGTAGAGCTCGAGCATCGTGAACTCGGGGTTGTGCGTCGCCGACACCTCGCCGTTCCGGAACACGCGCGCGAGCTGGAACGTGCGGTGGAAGCCGTCGGCGAGGAGCCGCTTCATCGCGTACTCGGGGCTCGAGTGGAGCCACAGGGGCGTCGCGCGCCCGCCGTCCGCCGGCTGGAAGGGTGCGCAGAAGGCGTCGATGTGCGGCTCCATCCCGGGGGCGGGCACGAGGCAGGGCGTCTCCACCTCCTCGTACCCGAGGTCCGAGAGGAACGCGCGCACGACGGCCGAGAGCCGCGCCCGCGCGCGAGCCGCGTCGCGCCGATCCATTGGTAGATGGGTGGCGCGGTACCGCGTCAGCGGTCCGTCTCCACCCGCCTCCTTTCAAACCGTGCGTGCGGATTTCCCGCACACGGCTTAACGGTGGTCTTCACGGGCAACTTGCACGGCTTCGGGTAACGAATCGTCCCGCGCATCCGGTGTAGGCCCTGCCCCCAAAACCAGTCCGGCGTCCATGCTGCTGCGCGGCCAGCGCCCATGTGGCGAGCGTGGCGGCGCACCATGAAGCGACGGAGGCGTCGCCACACGTAACCGTCGAGCTGGATGAACTTCTGGGCAGCGTTTCCGGTGCAGAAGTAGTTACCCCAGCCGCGCAACACGGGGTTCAGGTCGGCGATGATGACCCGCACGTCCTTGACCCCGTTGCGGCTCCGATCCGTGAGACCATGGATCTTCTCCCGCACGCGCTTCATGCTTCTCGCCGAGGGCCACCGCTGCAGGTAGTACCAGCGGTTTCCTGTCTTCTCCAGGAGGCGCCCCGACATTCGCTTGTGCAGGTGACAGCCCAGGAAGTCGAAGCCTTCCTTGCCGTCCGTGAGGTTCACCTTCTGCGTCTTCTCCGGGTGCAACGTGAGCTTCAGCCGATCGAAGATGATGCGGACCCTTCGCTCGGCCTCCTCGACGCGCTTCGCGGTCCGGCACAGCACTACGAAGTCGTCCGCGTAGCGCACCAGCTTGCCGATCCCGGCGCACTGGCGCTCCCACACGCTGTCGAGGAAGTCCAGGTAGACGTTCGAGAGCAGCGGTGAGATCACCCCGCCCTGCGGCGTCCCCGAGACCGTCTCGGAGAGCCGCCCCTCGTCCATCACCCCGGCCTCAAGCCACTTGCGCAGCAGCTTCAGCACCCTCCGGTCGCAGATCCGGCGCTCCACCCGCTGCATCAAGAGCACCTGATCGATGCTCCCGAAGTAGTCGCGGATGTCGGCGTCGAGGACGTGGTTGCACCCGGCGTTCACCGTCTCCCGGATGGTCTCCAGTGCTTGGAGCGCGCTCCGGCGTGGCCGGAACCCGAACGACGAGGCCTTGAAGTCCGCCTCGAAGATCGGCTCGATGACGAGCTTCATCGCCATCTGCGCGATCCGATCCTTCACCGTCGGTATGCCGAGCGGCCGCAGCTTCCCGTCGGCCTTGGGGATGTACCGCCGCAGCACGGGCGGCGGCTGGTAGGTGCCTGCGTGGAGCTCGTGGCCCAGCTCCGCGAGGAGCCGCGCCACGCCGTACTCCTCCACCGCCTCGAGCGTGATTCCATCCACGCCCGCGGCGCCCTTGTTGCGTCGGACGCGGCTCCACGCTTCCCACAGGACGTCACTCCGGTGGACTCGGTCGTACAGCGCGTGGAACCGGCGCTCCCGCTGCTGCTTGGCTGCTCCATAGAGCTTGCGTTGGAGTCGTCGGACTTTGTCGATGGGCGGTAGCCCACCGGGGTGGTTGGGTCCGGCGGTCCGGACCATGCCCTCGCCCTTACCTCTTTCGCCAGCGTGACCAGAGCAGGGGCCCTTCCCTCCGGCGGCGTTCTTCTTCACCGCCATCGACGGTACTACGGCCCCCTCGGACTCCCGCTGCACACCGCCCGACTTCGCCTTCGGCTTATACGGGCGGCCTTCGCCTGACGTAGGCCGTGCAGACGGGTCTCTCGCGTTCCGCACCGTTCCTTCAGCGCGTGCTGCTCCCCATACCCCGCCGAGACTCCCCGCCCTTCCGGACTCGCGGACGGTTCGCATGGCCTTCGCCGCGACATGCTCGGCTCGGCTCTCGGTTGGTTGATCTGACGAGGCGGCAGGATTCACTTCATGTTGCGGCCCACGCTGTTGCTCCCCTCCCACGGCTTTCACCGCTGAGGGCTTTCGACACCACGCTTCGCCCTTCGGCCTCTCGACCTCGAGCGGTGGTCTGCTACCGGGCTCTCCGGCGATTACCCGGACCGGACTCTCACCGGCTGGAACGGTGCAGCTCGACACGCGCCCTGCGACGGGTTGCCCCGTCGGACCTCCGGCTGTGCCTTCGCGACGCACCATGGCGCCCGCATCCTAACCCGGCCCGCGACGCGTGGGCGCGCGGCGCGTCGCCGCCGTTCGCGTCGCCCCGGACGGCGCGCCGCCCTATCATCCTCGCACCCGTGGACGCGCCGCCCCCGCCCGGCTTCGACGCGCCCTCCCCGCGCGGAAGCGACGCGCTCGCCCCGCGCGACGGCGCCGCGCACTCGGATGACGCGGCGCCCCGGCCGCCGCCGGCCACGCCGCGCCTTCGCGGCGGCGTCTTCTTCGCGATCGTGCTCGCGCTGTTCGTCGTGCCGGGCCAGCTCGCGCAGGCGGCGAGCCCGATCCTCGGCCTCGCCTGGAGCGAGATCTGCGCGCTCCTCCTCCCCGCGGTCGTCGCCGCCGCGGGCTCGAACCTGCGGCCGCGCGCCGCGCTCCTCCTCGCGCGCCGCCCCACGGCGGCGCAGGCCGGGCTCGCCGTCGCGGTGAGCCTCGCCGCGTTCGGCGTGGCGGTGCCGCTCGCCGCGCTGTGGTCGCTCGCGCTCCCGGAGCGCCTCCTCCGCACGTTCGACGTGTCGCGCATCTTCGAGGCGCCGCCGCTCACGCGCTATTCTCTCGCGCTGCTCGCCGCCACCGTCGCGCCGCTGTGCGAGGAGGCGGCGTTCCGCGGCTGGATTTTGACCGCGCTTCGCACCCGCCACTCGGTGCGCGACGCGATCGCGCTGTCGACCGTGCTCTTCGCGGTGATGCACCTCGACCCGGTGCGGCTCCCGGCGCTGCTCGTGCTCGGCGCCGTGTTCGGCTGGCTCGCCTGGCGCTCGGGGTCGCTCTGGCCGTCGATCATCGCGCACGCCACGAACAACGCGCTCGTGGGGGCGATCGCGCTCTCGCAGGCGGGCACCGCCCCGGACGTCGCGGAGCGCGCCGCCCCGCTCCAGGCCCTCGCGGTGCTGCTCGCGGCGGGCGTGCTGCTCTGGGGGGCGCTCTCCGCGTACCGCCGCGTCACCCCCGAACCGCCGCCGCTCGCCGAAGCCCTCGTGCCGCGCGATCCGGCCGACCTCGACCCGCGCTACGACGCGCGCCGGCTGGGGCCCAGGCTCCAGGCTGCGATCGCCCTCGCGCTCGCGGCGCTCGTCGCGCTCGCGGCGGCGGGGCTCCTGCGGCACCGCTCGACGACCGTTCGTCATTCGAGACCGCCGCGCGGTGCCGAGACCGCCGGCACCTTCCCTGAGTGAGAGGCGTTCCACCGCGGTCGCTCACCCGAACGGGACCGCCGTGACGACGTCGCGCCGCTGCGGCGACTCGGCCGGGCAGAGCTCCGCCGCGATGACCTTCGCCTCCCACTTGGAGGCACCGAGGAAGCGCGGCAGCACCGTGCGCTGGTTCTCGGGCGTGAGGACGCGGGACAGCTCCACCACGGTGCTCAGGCACAGCTTCCCCGAGCGGAGCGGCGCGACGACCTCAGGGCACCGCTGGATGAGGGCAGCCGCGGCGTTCCGGTAGGAGGCCGCGCCCTTCGAGAGTCCGAGCTCGCGGTTCAGGAAGGAGAAGAGGCTCGCGTGCCCCAGCTCGAGCCAGCGCCGCTCGCGGTCGAACTCCGCGAGCGCGACGAGGACGTCTGCGAGCGCGCCGTGCTCCCGGGCGAGGACGTCGGCGAGGCGCGTCGCCAGGAGGCGGGACTCGTTTCGCATGAGGTGATGGTCTCACGGGTTTTCGAGCCTTCGCCTGACGGTCACAATGGCGCGTGCTGAAGCTTCCGGCGCCCGCCCCTCGCAACCGGGTCGGATGCCGGTGCGCGCCGCCGCGGTGCCTCCCTGCTTCGCTGGAGGAGCCTTCCAGCGCGATGGCGGCGCGGTAGCCGCGAAACCGCGAGGAACACGTCAAGTTAAATCACGACTCATAGGGGTGCACTTTTCGTGAACAAAAGGCGCCCGACGTGCGGGTCGCGGCGGCGAACGCAGTCGCCCCCGAGCTGCCCATGCAGATGGAAGCCGATCATGCGAAGCCGTCTCGGCCGGGCGAAGCCGCCTCGCGTGCGCCGCTCGCCAGACGACCTCGCTTGAGAAGCGAAGGCAGCGCCAGCAAACGCCTCGCGTCTCTGCCCGTGTCCGGCTGCCGATCGGGAAGCGCTCTTCTGACGAATCGTGAGCGCCGCGCGCGTAACGCTGTCCCACCCCCTACCCCATCCTCCTGTAGACGAAGCACTTCAGATACCGCCCCTCCCTGAACTGCGGCATCACGGGATGGTCGGGCGGCTGTCTCCGCTCCTCGACGAGCTGCAGCTCCATCCGCAGCTTGAAGGCGGCTTCCTTCACGGCGTCGAAGAAGTCCTCCGACGTCACGCGCGCGCTGCAGCTCGCGGTGACGAGCACGCCGCCCGGCGCGAGCACCGAGAGCGCGGCGCGGTTGAGCGACGCGTACCCGGCGAGCGCGGACTCCACCGCCTTCTGCGACTTCGCGAACGCCGGCGGGTCGCAGACGACGAGGTCGAAGCGGCGGCCCTCGCGCTTGTAGCGGGCGAGGAGGTCGAAGCAGTCCTCCGACGCGAACGCGTGGTCGGCCATGTCGAGCCCGTTCGCGCGGAAGTTCTCGCGCGCGAGCGAGATGGCGTCCTTGTCCACGTCCACCGAGACCACGTGCTTCGCGCCGCCGAGCGCCGCGGCGACGGAGAAGCCGCCCGTGTAGCTGAAGAGGTTGAGCGCGTCGCCGCGCCCGCGCCCGAGGTCGCGCACGAGCCGGCGGTTCTCGCGCTGGTCGAGGAACGTCCCGGTCTTCTGGCCGCGGCGCACGTCCACGAGGAGCGTCATCCCGTGCTCGACGTACGGGATGCGCTCCGGCGGCTCCGCGCCCCACAGCACCTTCCCCTGCGGTGCGGCGTCCTCGTCCTCCTCGTCGTGCGGGACCTCGTCGCGCCCGAACACGCCCTGGAGGTCGCCGCCCGCCTCGCGCAGCGCCTCGACGATCGCCCCGCGGTGCGGGGTGAGGCCCGCGGAGTAGAGCTTCACCACCGCGAAGCGGTCGTAGCGGTCGGCGACGACGCCGGGGAGCCCGTCGGACTCGCCGTGGACCATGCGGTAGCCGGTGGTGTCGCGCACGAGGTCGCGCCGGAGCGCGAGGGCGCGCAGCACGCGGCGCTTCCAGAAGGCGCCGTCCACCGCCTCGGCCGCCTCGCGCGTGAGGACGCGCACCGCGATGGCGGAGTGAGGGTCGTAGTAGCCGCGCGCGACGAAGCGCCCGCCCTCGACCACGTCCACGATCGCCCCGGCCTCGAGGCCGCGCGGGGCGCGCTCGATGGCCTTGCGGAACACCCAGGGATGGCCGGCGCGCAGGTGGCGCACGAGGTCCTTGCGGAGCTCGAGCTGCGCGTCGGCGCGGACCTGGGCGGCGGGGATCATCGCGCGGCCCTCCGGCCCTTCGACTCAGCGCCTGCGGCCCTCCGCTCGCCCTTCGCGCGCGCGAAGTTCCCGATGACGAGCCCCGGGCGCGCCGCGCGCAGCGCGGAGAGGAGCGCCGGCACGCCGAGCGCGGGGCCCCGCCCGCCGGCGTCGCGCGCGAGCGCCATGTAGACGTCGGGGTCGATGGCGAGCGAGCGCGTCTGCACCTGGTCCACCCCCACCTCCCGCACGAGCTTGCAGAGCCGCTCCACCTCGCCCTCGCGATCGGTGACGCCCGGGAAGGTGAGGAGGTTCAAGGCCAGGTAGGCGCCGCCGCGCCTCGCCACCTTCATCGATCGCACGACGTCGGCGAAGCCGTAGCCCGAAGGGCGGTAGTACGCGGCGTACAGGTCGGGCGAGGCGCTGTTGAGCGAGATGCGGCAGGCGTCGAGCCCGGCGTCGACGAGCGCGGCGAGCGCGTCGGGCAAGGAGCCGTTCGTGTTCACGTTGATGGAGCCGCGGCGGGTGCGGCGCCGCACGAGCCGGATCGCCTCCGCGATGGCGCGCCAGCGCAGGAGCGGCTCGCCCTCGCACCCCTGCCCGAAGCTCACGATCACCCGCCCCGTCGCCGTCGCGAGGTGCTCCGCGGCGAGCTCGGCCATGTCCTCGGCCGACGGCGGGCGGAGGATGCGCTCGTGCGACGACGGCGGCATCCCCTCGTCCACCTCGGAGAGGCAGCCGACGCACGCCGCGTTGCAGGCCGCGGACGACGGCACGGCACCCTCGTCGCGGCCGTAGAAGGTGTTCTGCGCCGTGAAGCAGCGCCACTCGACGGCGCAGCGCGCGATCTGGTGCCACACGGCATTGGCGGTGGACGCGACCCGCCGCTCGACGAGGCGCGGCAGGTCGGCGGTGGAGTGCGAGCGCGCGTCCCAGTGGCGCCGGCGGTCGGTCCGCACCGCCCAGGCGACCGCGCCGGCGGCGCCGAGCCCGGCGGCGGTGTACGCCCACTGCGGCAGGAGCGGGGCCTCGTCGGCGCGGGCGAGCGCCGGGCGCGACGCGGCGGGGAGGAGCGTGCGCGTGAACCCCGGCGGCAGCGTGGCCCCGACGGCGTGCGGCGCGAAGGTGCGCCGCCCCACCTTCACCTCGCGCAGCACGACCGCCTCGCCGCTCGCGGGGTCGACGCCCACCGGCCTCCGCCCCGGGAGCACGCACAGCGTCGCGCCGTCGGGCAAGGCGAGCGGGCGATCCTCCGGGGCGACGACGTCGTCGCCGCTGCGTGCGGCCGCGAGGAGGTGCGGGTGGTCGTACACGACGCCCTTGGCGTCGGCGAAGAGGAGGCGGGCGGGCATCGTTTGGTCGCGCATATAACCCGCGCGGCGCGAGGAGGCACCCGTGATCGTCGGCATTCCGAGGGAGACGAAGACCCGCGAGTACCGCGTCGGCATGGTCCCCGCGGGCGTCGACGCGCTCTCGCGCGCCGGTCACCGCGTGCTCGTCGAGGCGGGCGCGGGGCTCGGCGCCGGCATCGCCGACGCGGAGTACGCCGCCGTCGGCGCCGAGATCGCGCCCTCCGCCGACGAGGTGTGGTCGCGCGCCGGGCTCGTCGTGAAGGTGAAGGAGCCGATCGAGCCCGAGTACGCGCGCATGCGCGAGGGGCAGATCGTCTACACCTACTTCCACCTCGCGGCGGCGCCGCGCCTCGCCGACGTCGTCGTCGAGCGCAAGGTGACGGCGGTCGCCTACGAGACGATCCAGCTCGAGGACGGCTCGCTCCCCCTGCTCCGGCCCATGAGCGAGGTGGCCGGGCGGATGGCCATCCAGGTCGGCGCGGTGACCCTGCAGAAGGAGCACGGGGGCAAGGGCGTCCTCCTCGGCGGCGTGCCCGGCGTCCCGCACGGCAAGGTGGTCATCATCGGCGCGGGCGTCGTGGGCGTGAACGCCGCGAAGATCGCGCTCGGCATGGGCGCCGACGTCACCATCCTCGACGTGAACCTCGAAAAGCTCGCGTGGGTGGACGACGTGTTCGGCGGGCGCATCACGACGCTCTTCTCCGGCGCGCACACGATCGAGGCGCAGGTGAGGCAGGCCGACCTCGTCGTCGGCGCCGTGCTCGTGCCCGGCGCGCGCGCGCCGCGGCTCGTGACCGAGGCGATGATCGCGAGGATGGCGCCGGGGACCGTGATGGTGGACGTCGCCGTGGACCAGGGCGGCTGCTTCGAGACGACGCACGCCACGACGCACGACGACCCCACCTACACCGTGCACGGCGTCGTGCACTACTGCGTCGCGAACATGCCCGGAGCCGTGGCGCGCACGAGCACGTTCGCGCTCACGAACGCGACCCTGCGCTGGGCGCTCGCGCTCGCCGCGAGGGGCGTCGACGCGCTACGGGAGGACGGCGCGCTGGCCCGTGGGGTGAACGCGCTCGGCGGACATCTCACGTACGAGGCCGTGGCGCAGGCGCTCGGCCGGCCGTACGTGCCGCTCGCGACCGCGCTCGCGTCGCTCGACGCGGCGGCGCGTGCGCGCCGGGGCGGCGCAGGCCCCGAGGAACACGACGGTTTCTAGGCTGGCGTCGCCGTCGCACACGCCCCCACCTCTGGCGGGGGGCGGGCCGGGAATCGGTGCGCACGCCAGCCTGTTATCCCGGGCGATTCACAGGAGGCACGCAGTGCTCCGGAATAGATATTCGACAAGGGGGTCTCTCCGACGATGTTCGATCTGAAGCAGAACGACCTCACGCGGAACGAGTTCGAGAGCCTGGCGATGAAGCACGTCGACCCGCTCTTCTCGGCGGCGCTGCGCCTCACGAAGAACGACCGCGACGCGGAGGACCTCGTCCAGGACACCTTCCTGCGCGCGTACCGCTTCTTCGAGAAGTTCGAGCGCGGCACCAACATCAAGGCCTGGCTCTTCAAGATCCTGACGAACACCTTCATCAACCGCTATCGCCGGTCGGTGAAGGAGCGCACCATCGTCGAGGGCTCCGAGCGCGACGCCGTGCACGAGCGCTTCATCTCGCGCGAGGCGACGGAGTACGCCGCGAATCCCGAGCAGTTCTTCTTCGACCGGCTCCTCTCCGACGACGTGCTGCGCGCGGTGGAGTCGTTGCCGGTGGACTTCCGGATGGTGGTCATCCTCGCCGACCTCCAGGAGTTCTCGTACAAGGAGATCGCCGAGATCCTGGACGTCCCGGTCGGCACCGTGATGAGCCGGCTCTACCGCGGGCGGCGCCTCCTGCAGAAGGCGCTCGCCGGGTACGCCGTGGTCTCGGGCGTGCTGCGCGTCCCCGAGAACGGCGCGGCCCTCGACCTCGAGGCGTATCGCCGCCGCCGCGGCAAGACCGCCTAGCGCGGGCTCCCCTCACCCCTGGTCGCCATGACCATCGACCCGACGGAAGCCACGCCTGCGATGGACTGCGCCGAGCTCGAGCGCGCCCTCGACGCGTGGATCGACGGCGAGCTCGACGCGCCCGAGGACGCCGGGGCCGAGCGCCACGTCGCCGCGTGCGAGCGCTGCCGCGAGCACGCCAACGCCGCGCGCCAGGTGCGCCGCGCCATCCGCGTGAAGCTGCGAGAGGCGATGGGCGGCGGCTCCGCCTCCGACGGCCTGCGGGAGCGCATCCACGTCGCGCTCGTCGCCGAGCGGCGCACCCCGCTCTGGCGCCGCCTCGTCCCGCCGCTCCCTCTCGCCGGTGTCGTCGCGCTGGCGGTGGGCGTGGCCGTCGCCGCGGCCCTGCTCGTCGCGCGCGGCGACGGCGACGCGCTCGTGGACGAGGCCGTCGCGAAGCACGCGCGCGACCTGCCGCTCGAGGTCACCTCGGCGTCGGTCGGACAGGAGAGCGTCCACTCCTGGTTCGCCGGCAAGCTCGACTTCAACGCCGTCCCACCCCGGTTCCGCGCCGGCGATGTCCGGCTCGTCGGTGCGCGCCTGTCGCACATCCAGGACCGTCCGGCGGCGTACGTGCGGTACGACCTGCCACACGGCCACCTCGGCCTGTTCATCCTCGAGGACGCCCAGCGGCGCTTCGGCGCATCCGGGCGCGCGGTGCGGGTGGGCCCGGCGACGGTGCGGCTCCTCACCGCGCGGGGCTTCCACGTCGCCGTCTGGCGCCGCGACGCGCTCGTGTATTCGCTCGTGTCCGACATGGACGAGGCCGATCTCGCCCGCCTGGTCGAGACCGCCGACGGCCTCACCGACCGGTGAAGCCGAGCCGTCCGGAATCGCCGCTGCGTCTTTGACACGCCGGGAGCGGGCCCGGTACGATTCCTCCACATTTTTCGCGGATCTCCGGCGCCCAGAGGCCCGGTCCGCCGGGTGCCGAGCATGTCGAAGAAGATCCTCCTCATCGAGAGCGACGCGGCCTTCGCGCGCGACATGGCCGCCGCGATCGAGACGCGCGGCCTCGAGGCGCGCGTGACCGGCGATGGGCGGGAGGGGCTCGAGCTCGCGAAGGCCAACCGCCCGGACGCGATCGTCCTCTGCGTCGAGCTGCCGAAGATGTCCGGCTACTCCGTGTGCAACAAGCTCAAGAAGGACGACGAGCTGAAGCACATCCCGCTCGTCATCATCAGCGCGGAGGCGACGGCCGCCACCTTCGACCAGCACCGCAAGCTCAAGACGCACGCCGAGGACTACCTCCTCAAGCCGTTCGACGCCGCGGCGCTGCTCCAGAAGATCGCGGGCCTCGTCGAGCTTCCGCCCGAGCCGGCGGCGAACGACACGCTCGACGAGGAGATCGTCACCCTCGACGACGTCGAGGAGCTGGAGGCGCTCTCCGAGCCCGCCGCCGACGCGGAGGACCTGCCCACCGAGGGCGTCGGGATGGCACTCGGCGAGGACGAGGACCTGAAGCTGTTCGACGAGGCGTTCGGCACGCTGGAGGTGCCCGACGCCGCGCCGGCCGACGCGACGGCGGAGGCGGCCGAGCTGCTCGCCGCGTCGCTCTCCGACGCCGACGACGAGCCGTCGCGGGCGGTGCAGGACGCGGCGGACAGCGCCGACGCCGCGCTCGAGGCGCTCGGCCTCGACGACGTCGCCGAGTCAGAGGTCGAGGCCGCGGCGCTGCTCGCCCCGCCCCCGCCGCTCGCCGCGGCGTCGCCGGAGCGCACCACCGACGCGTTCCACCTCGCTCCCGTGCCGCCGCCGCCGCCGCGTCCGGCGGTCATCGTGCCCCCGCCGCCGCCCGTCCTCGCCGACCTCCACGGCGTGCACCACGCGCCCGAGGCGCACGGCGGGTCGAGCGAGCTGCAGGTGCTGCAGGATCGCGTGTCCGAGCTGCGCATCGAGCTCGCGCGGCGCGACGAGGAGCTGCAGCGGAGCACCGCCGACCACGCCGAGGCCGAGCAGCGCGCCGAGGCGATCGCCCGCGACAGCGCCGCGCGCGAGCGCTCCGCCGAGGAGCGCGCCCGCGTCGCCGAGGAGCGCGCGCGCGCCACGGAGGAGGCGGCGGCCGCTGCCTGCGCCGCCGCGGAGGCGCGCGCGAACGCCGCGGTCGCCGACGCCGAGGCGCGGGTCGGCGCGGCCCTCGCCGATGCCGAGGCGCGCGTGAGCGCCGCGGTCGCCGACGCCGACGCGCGCGTGAGCGCTGCGGTCGCGGAGGCCGACCGCGCCGTCGGC
>JBJMQK010000329.1:0-8424 GCA_045802735.1 Anaeromyxobacteraceae bacterium
AGTTTCGCGCGCTGCGGCGGAACAGGAGGTTCCCCCAGGTGTCGGCCTTCCACGCCTTCACGAGCGCGAAGTCCGCCTTCAGCGGCAGCTCGAGCAGGTACTCGCGGCCCGCGATGACCCGCGTCTCCTTCCCCTCCGCCACCTGCGTGCCGACGCCGGTCGCGGTGTAGAAGCCGCCGATCCCCGCCGCGCCGGCGCGGATGCGCTCGGCGAGCGTGCCCTGCGGGTTGAGCTCCACCTCCAGCTCACCCGAGAGGTACTGCCGCTCGAACTCCTTGTTCTCGCCGACGTACGACGAGACCATCTTCCGGATCTGCTTCGCCTTCAGCAGGACGCCGAGGCCGAGCTCCGTCGTCCCGCAGTTGTTCGAGATGACGGTGAGCCCCTTCACGCCCTTGCGGTTCACCGCGGCGATGAGGTTCTCCGGGTTGCCGCACAGCCCGAACCCCCCGACCATCACGGTCGCGCCGTCGGGGAGGTCGCGGATGGCCTCGTCGGCCGAGGGTTGGATCTTGTTCATGCCCGCTCCAGGACCTTTTCGCGCCTAGCGCTCGACCACGACGGCGAGCGCCTCGCCGCCGCCGATGCAGATCGACGCGACGCCACGGCGCTTGCCGAGGTCCTTCATCGCGTAGAGAAGTGTCACGAGGATACGCGCGCCGCTCGCGCCGATGGGGTGTCCGAGGGCCACCGCGCCGCCGCGGACGTTCACGCTCTTCGCGTCGATCCCGATGAGGCGGTTGTTCACGATCGACACCACCGCGAACGCCTCGTTGATCTCCCAGAGGTCGACGTCCTTCGGCGCGAGGCCCGCCTTCGCGAGCACCACCTTCACCGCGTCCGCCGGCGCGATGGTGAACTCGGCCGGCTTGCGCGCCGCGCCACCCCACGCGCCGACGCGCGCCAGCACCGGCCGGCCCTCCTTCTTCGCGCGGTCGGCGCTCATCAGCACCACCGCCGCGGCGCCGTCGTTGATCGACGAGGCGTTCGCGGCGGTGATCGAGCCGTCCTTCCTGAACACGGGCTTGAGGCTCGGGATCCGGTCGGGCTTCACGAGCCGGGGCCCCTCGTCTTCGGCCACGACCGTCTTCTCGCCGCGCTTCGCCGCGACCTCGACGGGGACGATCTCGGCCCGGAACAGCCCCTCCTTCTGCGCCGCGATCGCCCGCCGCGACGACTCGAGCGCGTACTCGTCCTGCGCCGCGCGCGAGATCTCGTAGGTCGCCGCGCACGCCTCGGCGCACGCCCCCATGTGCATGTTCCCGTACGGATCCCACAGGCCGTCGGAGACCATCCCGTCGACCAGCTCCACGTGGCCCATGCGCGCGCCCTGCCGCGTCGAGCGGTCGTAGTACGGGACGTTCGACATCGACTCCATGCCACCCGCGACGACCACCTCGGCGTCGCCGAGCGCGATCGCCTGCGCGCCGGAGATGACGGTCTTGAGCCCCGACCCGCACACCTTGTTGAGGGTCCAGCACGGCGTCTTGTCGGGGAGCCCGGCGCCGAGGGCGGCCTGCCGCGCGGGCGCCTGCCCCTCTCCCGCCTGGAGGACGTTCCCCATGATGACCTCGTCCACGGCCGACGGCTCGACGCCCGAGCGCGCGAGCGCCTCGCGGATCGCGATCGCCCCGAGCCGGGTCGCCGGGACGCTCGCGAGCGATCCCAGGAAGGATCCGATGGGCGTACGGGCAGCACCGACGATGACGACTTCACGACCAGACATGTCTCGGACCTCTCGCTCGGGCGGAGACGCGCGCCCCGGCTGGATGCCGAGGGACATAGGTGACGCGCGACCCGGATTCAACGCCGCTTGCCCTACAATGCGTCCTCGTGCGGACCTCCACGACCCCCGCGATCCTCGTCCACGGCGGCGCCGGCAACCTCGGCCCCGACGACCCCGCGTCGTGCGGCTCGGGTGCGCCCCGCCTCGCCGGCGTCCGCGCCGCCGCGGCTGCCGCCTGGCAGCTGCTCGCGCAGGGCGGGAGCGCGCTCGACGCGGTCGAGCTCGCGGTGCGGCTCCTCGAGGACGACCCCACGTACAACGCCGGCACCGGCGCCTGCCTCACCGCCGCGGGCGACGTCGAGCTCGACGCGTCGATCATGGATGGCGCGACGCTGCGCTGCGGCGGCGTGGCGGCGGTGCGCGACGTGAAGAACCCGGTGGCGCTCGCGCGCCGGGTCATGGACCGGAGCGAGCACGTGCTCCTCGCGGGTCCCGGCGCGTCGGCGTTTGCCCGCGAGGCCGGGATGGCGCCCTACGACAACGCGCTGCTCGTGACGCCGCGGCAGCGCGAGCGGTGGGAGCGGATCCGCGTCGCCGCGCGGGCCGAGCCCGGGCACGGCACCGTCGGGGCCGTGGCGCGGGACGGGCGCGGCCACCTCGCGGCGGCGACCTCGACGGGCGGGATGGTCATGAAGCGGCCCGGCCGCATCGGGGACACGCCGCTCATCGGCTGCGGCACCTACGCCGACGACGCGCTCGCCGCCGTGTCGTGCACGGGCCACGGCGAGCGCATCATCCAGCTCACGCTCGCCCGCCACGCGGCCGACCTCGTCGGGCGAGGGCTCGGCGCGATGGACGCAGCGCGCGAGGCGGTGCGCCTCCTCGGTGCCCGCGTCGCCGGTGAGGGCGGGCTCATCATCGTCCCGCCGAGCGGCGCCGTCGGCTTCGCGCACAACACCGAGGTGATGGCGCGCGCGTGGACGACGGACGGCGAGGTCAGCGCGGAGCTCTAGCGGCCTTCCCCAGGAACGGCTCGAGCATGTCGAGCGGCAGCGGGAAGATGATGGTGCTCGTCTTCTCGGTCGAGATCTCGATGAGCGTCTGCATGTAGCGGAGCTGCATCGCGCCCGGCGAGCGGGCGATGACGTCGGCGGCGGCGCCGAGCTTCTCGGCGGCCTGGAACTCGCCCTCGGCGCTGATGATCTTCGAGCGCCGCTCGCGCTCCGCCTCGGCCTGCCGCGCCATCGCGCGCCGCATCTCCTCGGGCAGGTCCACCTGCTTCACCTCGACCGCGGTCACCTTCACGCCCCACGGCTCGGTGTGCCGGTCGATGATCTCCTGGAGCTGGCGGTTGATCTTGTCGCGCTGGGAGAGGACGTCGTCGAGGTCGACCTGGCCGAGCACCGAGCGGAGCGTCGTCTGCGCGAGCTGGCTCGTCGCGAAGAGGAAGTCCGTCACCTGGAGGAAGGCGCGATCGGCCTGGAGCACGCGGAAGTAGATGACCGCGTTCACCTTCATCGACACGTTGTCGCGCGTGATGACGTCCTGCGGCGGCACCTGCTCCGCCGTGATGCGCATGTCGATGACGATCATGCGGTCGATGAACGGGACGATCCACTTGAGCCCCGCCGTCTTGAGCCCGACGTAGCGCCCGAGCCGCAGGACCACGCCCTGCTCGTACTCGTTCACGACGCGCAGGCCCATGAAGACCCAGAGCACGACGATGATCACGGGGATGAACAGGCCGACAGCGGGCATGGAGGCGCTCCTCGTGAGGGTGACGATCGGGGCCGTTCACCCTGAGCGTAGGGCTCGCAAGGCGAGCCCGGAGTCGAAGGGCCGGATCTAGCGCGGGGCCGCGCCCGCGGCCACGACGGTGACGACGAGCCCCTCGACGGCGGTGACCCGCACGCGGGCGCCGCGAGGGATCGGGTCGGCGGAGCGCGCCCGCCAGTACTCGCCGTGGACGAAGACCTCCCCGCCGGCGGCGCCGACGTCGGAGAGCGCCTCGCCCACCTCGTCCACGAGCCCGGGCCCGCCGAGCCGGAGCGGTGTGCGCCGCGACGCGGCGACCTTCCACGCCACGAACCCGAGCAGCGCGGCCAGCGCGAGCGGCGTCGGCCACACGACGAGCGGCGACAGCGTGAACGCGGCCGGGTCGAAGCGGTAGTCGGGCGAGCTGCGATCGATGAAGAGCAGGGTCCCGACGAGGATGCACACCGCCCCGGCCGCACCGGCGAGGCCGTGCGCGGTGACGTACGCCTCGGCGACGAGGAGCGCGACGCCGGCGATGAGCAGGACCACCGCGCCGGCGTTCACCGGGATGACGCGCGCGGCGAGGAACCCGAGGAAGAGGCAGATCGCGCCGGCGATGCCGGGGACGAGCGATCCCGGGTGGTACAGCTCGAGCGCGATCCCGAGCGTGCCGATGAGCATGAGCAGCGCGGCGACGTTCGGGTTCGAGAGGAAGCCGAGCGTCCGCTGCCGGACCGTCATCTCGAGCGGCTCGACGCGCGCGTCCTTGCTGCGCAGCGCGCGGCTCTTGCCCGCGACCTCGATCGCGCGGCCGTCGGCGGCGTCGAGGAAGGCGGCGAGCGAGGGCGCGACGAGGTCCACGACCTTGAGGCGCTTCGCCTCGTCGGCGGTGACCGAGACGCTCTCGCGCACCGCCTTCTCGGCCCACTCGGCGTTCCGCCCGCGGACGGCGGCGATGGAGCGCGCGAAGGCGGCGGTGTCGTTCTCAACCTTCTTCGCCATGTCCTTCCCGCCCTCCTTCTCGACGTCGCCGCCGCTCGAGGTGACCGGGTGGGCGGCGCCGATGTTGGAGGCCGGGTGCATGCCGGCGACGTGCGCGGCGATGGTGATGAAGACGCCTGCCGACCCGGCGCGCGCGCCGGCCGGTCCCACCCACACCAGGATCGGGACCTCGCTCGCGAGGAGCTTCTGGACGAGGTCGCGCGTCGCGTCGAGGGCGCCGCCGGGGGTGTCGAGGGTGATGACGACCGCGTCGAGGCGCTCGGCCTGGGCGCGCGCGAGCCCGGCGGCGACGTACTCGACCGTCCCGCCGCCGATCGCGTCGGCGACGGCGAGGTGGAGCACGCGCGGGCGCGCCGCCTCCGACGGGCGCGGGTCGGGCGCGGCGGCGAGCGCGGCGGTGGCGAGGGCTGCGAGCGCGAGGCGCATGCGGTTCACCCCTTGGGCGCGAGCTTCCCGAACTCCTTCATCACGAGCTGCAGGTCTTCCCAGGCGCGCTTCTTCTCGGGCGGGTTGCGCAGGAGGTAGGCGGGGTGGAACGTGGGCATGAGCTTCACGCCTTCATACGCGCGCCAGCGGCCCCGCTGCTTCGAGATCGGCGTCGGGTCGCGCAGGAGCGTCTGCACCGCGAACCTTCCGAGCGCGACGACGATCCTGGGCCCGACCGCGGCGATCTGCGCCTTGAGGAACGGCTCGCACGCCTCGATCTCGTCCGGCTCGGGATCGCGGTTCCCGGGCGGCCGGCACTTCACCACGTTCGCGATGTACACCTCGTCGCGCCGGAATCCCATCGCCTCGATCATCTTGGTGAGGAGCTGTCCCGCCTTCCCGACGAAGGGCTCACCCTGCTGGTCCTCGTCGGCGCCGGGCCCCTCGCCGACGAACATCAGCTCGGCGCGCGGATTGCCGGTTCCGAAGACGAGCGTCGTGCGCCCGCCGGCGAGCTTGCAGCGGGTGCACTCGCCCAGGTCGGCGCGGACGGCGAGGAGCGCGGGGGAGGCGCAGCCCTTGTCGGTGAGGGCGTAGGTGGAGGCTGAGGCGCGCGGCGGCGCTTCGACTCCGCGCTGCGCGCTACGCTCAGCGCGAACGGAGGGGGTCGCGGTCGTGCTCCCGATCGGGATCGGGATCGGGATCGGGGTCGTGGTCGGGGTCGCACCCGCGCGCACAGCCACCCCCCGCTCGCCCTGAGCGTAGCGCAGCGGAGTCGAAGGGCGAGCGCCCGCGAGCACCAGCAGCTCCCGCTCCCCGCTGTCCCTCATCCACTCCAGATGTCGCACCACCTCCGCGAGGATTTCTCCGCGCGCCGCGGTGGTTCCCTTTCCGTCGCCGCTCACCCGCACCTCTCCTTCCCCTCGCGAGGTCCCCTGCCCTTGCCGGCCCCTGGCCCGACACCTAGTATGCCGCGCCGCGTGAGCGCCCGACACCTTCGACTGCTCGCGACCGGCTCCTTCGTTCTGGCCGCGCTCGCGCTGCTCCTCGTCCCGACCGCCGCGCACGCGTGGGCGCCGCTCGCGCACCTCAGCTTCTCTGCGCAGGCCCTGCGGGACCTCTCGGGGGTCGCCTCGCCGACGCGCTCGCTGCTCGCCGAGTTCGGGAACGAGTTCCTCTACGGCTCGCTCGCCGCCGACATCGTCGTCGGCAAGAACCTCGCGCGCTACGTGCACCACTGCCACAACTGGCGCGTCGGCTTCCACGTGCTGCGCTCCGCCCGCGCCCCCGACGAGGCGGCGTTCTCGCTCGGGTTCCTCGCGCACCTCGCCGCCGACACCGTCGCGCACAACTACTTCGTCCCGTACAAGACGGTGGCGTCGTTTCACCGCCGGCGGACGCGGCACGCCTACTGGGAGCTGCGCTACGACCAGCGCATGGACGCCGCGCTGTCCGACGTCGCCCGCACCGTCTCCGGCCCGGCGTACCGCGGCCATGACGAGCACCTCAGGCGCACCCTGACCGGCGCGTCCGTCCTCCCGTTCTCGGTCTCGCGCACGCTCTTCGGCTCGATGCTGGCGAGCGCCCGCACCGCGCGGTTCCAGGCCTTCTCGCGCCTCGCGCTCGCCCGCCACCGGCACCTGCCGCTCGAGGACGACCTCGTCGAGGAGACGAATCGCCTCGCGGTGGAGGCGATCCTCGGCCTGCTCCGCGACGGCGAGCGCTGCGAGGCGGCGCGCGCCGACGCGACGGGCGCACGGAACCTCCGGGTGGCGAAGCAGGTCCGCGCGGCCCTCGCGGCGCGGCACCGGCGCCTGCCGCTCTCGCTCGCGCGCGAGGTCGCCATCGAGGCGCGCGAGAGCTTCCGCCGTGGCATCGGCGGGAAGCTCGTGCTGCCGCGCGCGCTCGCGCGCCTCGCTGCGTAGGGCGCGCCGGGGCGCCAGCGCCGGAGCGGCGGCAGCCGCGCGCGCTGGCGCACGGGACCCGGCGAGCAGGGTGGGGGCCCGCCGAGCGTTGCTCGGCGGGGCGGGGCGCAGCCCCGTCGTTCAAGTCCGCGGCCTGCGCTCCTCGAGCACCGGCGCCACCCAGTCGAGGATCGCCTCGGCGACCTCGTCCTTCGTGCCGTCGATGTTCGCGCGCTCGCCGGGCCCGACCAGCGTCACCCGGTTGCGGTCGCTCGCGAACCCGTTCCCCGGCTTCCCCACCTTGTTCGCGACGACGAGGTCGCAGCGCTTCGACGCGAGCTTCTTCCGGGCGTTCTCGACGAGCGCCTCGGTCTCCGCCGCGAAGCCGACGAGGATGGGCGCGCCGCTCTTGCCGGCGTAGCGCTTGCCGAGCCCGGCGAGGATGTCCGGCGTCCTCGTGAAGACGATCGCCTCGTCGTCCTCCGACTTCTTCTTCTTCGACGGGGACGGGCTCTTCGGGCGGAAGTCGGAGACCGCCGCCGCGCCGACGAAGAGGTCGATGTCGCCGCGCGCCGCGTCGTCCACGGCGCGCGCCATCTCCTCGGCGGTGGTGACGCGCACGGTGCGGACGCCCGCCGGGTCCGCCAGCTCGACCGGTCCCGACACGAGGACCACCTCCGCGCCGCGCCGCGCCGCGACGCGCGCGATGGCGAAGCCCATCTTCCCGGTGGAGGGGTTCGAGAGGAAGCGCACCGGATCGAGCGGCTCGCGCGTCGGGCCGGCGGTGACGACGACGCGGCGGCCGACGAGGTCGCGCGGTCCGAGGAGGCGCGCCGCGGCGGCGGCGATCGCCTCCGGCGTGGCGAGGCGGCCCTCGCCCACGTCGCCGTCGGCGAGCGCGCCCGAGTCCGGCCCGACGACGTGCCAGCCGCGGCGCGCCAGCTCGCGCACGTTGTCGCGCACGCCCTGGTTCTGCCACATGCGCGTGTTCATGGCCGGCGCGAGGAGGCACGGCGCCTCGCAGGCGAGCGCGGTCGTCGTCACGCCGTCGTCGGCCATGCCGGCGCGGAGCCGCGCGATGAGGTCGGCGGTCGCCGGCGCGACGACCATGAGGTCGGCGGCGCGGGCGAGCTCGAGGTGGCCGTAGGTGTGGTCCTGCGAGGTGTCGAGGAGGTCGAGGAGCACGGGCGCGCCCGTCAGCGCCTGGAAGGTGAGCGGGCCGACGAAGCGCGTCGCGGCCGGCGTCATCGCGACGCGGACCTTGGCGCCGCCCTTCACGAACAGTCGCGCGAGGTCGCAGGCCTTGTAGGCGGCGATCCCGCCGCCGACGCCCAGGATGACGGTCCGGCCGGTGAAGTCGGTGGTCATGGCGCCCGCATCCTAACCCGGCCCGCGACGCGTGGGCGCGCGGCGCGTCGCCGCCGTTCGCGTCGCCCCGGACGGCGCGCCGCCCTATCATCCTCGCACCCGTGGACGCGCCGCCCCCGCCCGGCTTCGACGCGCCCCCCCCGCGCGTAAGCGACGCGCTCGCCCCGCGCGACGGCGCCGCGCACTCGGATGACGCGGCGCCCCGGCCGCCGCCGGCCACGCCGCGCCTTCGCGGCGGCGTCT
>JBJMQK010000357.1:0-3362 GCA_045802735.1 Anaeromyxobacteraceae bacterium
AACGGCGTGCTGTACCTGCCGCTCGGCGACATCGCGGAGGTGAAGGTCGCGAACGGTCCGCCCATGCTGCGCGACGAGGCCGGCCTCCTCGTCGGCTACGTCTACGTCGATCTCGACACGAGCGGCCGCGACGTGGGCGGCTACGTGCACGACGCGAAGAAGGTGGTCGACGACGCGCTCCGCGACGGGCGGCTGCACCTGCCGAAGGGCGGCTATCTCAGGTGGACCGGCCAGTACGAGTTCCTCGAGCAGATGCTCGCGCGCATGCGCTGGGTCGTCCCGCTCACGCTGGTCCTCGTCCTGCTCCTGCTCCTCGCCAACTTCAGGAACCTCGTCGAGGCGCTCATCGTCCTGCTCTCCGTGCCGTTCGCGCTCGTCGGGAGCATCTGGCTCATGTGGCTCCTCGGCTATCATGTGTCGACCGCGAGCTGGGTGGGAATCATCGCGCTCGTGGGCCTCGCCGCGGAGACCGGCATCGTGATGATCGTCTACCTCGACGCGGCCTTCGAGCGACGGCTCCGGGCCGGGAAGGTGCGTGATCTGAACGACATCATCTGGGCGCACATGGAGGGCACCGTACAGCGCGTGCGCCCGAAGCTCATGACGGTCTCCACGATGATGTTCGGGCTCGTGCCCCTCCTGTGGAGCGAGGGGACCGGCGCGGACGTGATGAAGCGGATCGCGGCGCCCATGGTCGGCGGCCTTCTCACCTCCGCGTTCCTCACGCTGGAGATCATCCCGGTCGTCTACACGTACTGGCGGCTGTGGCAGCTCCGGCACAATCGGCTTCCAGCCGCCGAGCACGGTCCTACCTTCCCTGATGCTGACCGTCCCGAAGCGCCGAGCTATCGATCCGCGGATGCCCGACGCGGTCACTCTTTACGGCGATGAGTCCGGCAGCACTGGCGCGGACCTTCTTCCCGTTCATGAAGCACGTGGACGATCATCTCGTTGCGCGCGAAGTAAATCGGATCTCCTTGTGGATCGCGACGCGGTCTTTGGCCCAGCCGTCGAAGAAATCCTGCGTGAGAACACGCGCACGCCTGCATTGTTCGGCGTTATCCCCACTTCCGCCGCGTAATCCTGGACGGAGATGCCGTCAACGTCGATGCGGCGCAGCGCTTCGGCGCGATCACGCGGCATGGATTCCGGTCCACGATGACGCCGAGCTCGTGGCTGCGGCGTCGCGTGCAGGATCAGGAAGGTCGATGTCGTCGAGCTGCACGGGCGCGTGACGCAAGGCGACCGCGTCCTCCGGGCCCTGCGCTGACGCTACGAGCACGCGACGGACGATGTCGACGAGGCGAGGCAGCGGAGCGCGGCCTTTCTGCAATTCGGGACCAAGGGGTCGCAGGTTCGAATCCTGTCTCCCCGACTATGAGGCCGCGGATTCGCTCGGTATTCTACGAGTGGTCCGCGGCCGCTGAGTTTCGTGCGCCCCACCGGCGCCCCAAACGATCGGCGCGCGCGACGCGGTCGCGCCGCCATCCTGTGGAAATCATTGACTCGGGAGCGAGCGTGAAGCCCGCCGCTTCGGTCCGTGCCCAAGTGGCGCAACCTTCGGCGGTGAAAGTCTTCGCCACCTCGAGCGCCGCGGGCGTTCAGCGCATGCGGCCGTTCCGGATTCTGACCACCCCTCCCACGTTCCTGCCGGCGCCGCGGGAGTTCGATCTCTGCGGATGCGCCTGGAGAGGTCGGGCTCGCGCGCGATGCGGCGGTGGCAACGACTCTCGCAGCCGGAGTCGACCGCCTGGCGCGCACGCCGGCGCCACAATCCCGGCAAGTAGCGACCGCGAGTACGGCTACGTGCAGCGTCGGCGGCGGCAGCGCCACCCGAGAGCGGCTCATCGGACCGCGTGCCTGCTCATGATCCGGTGCAGGGTCTGGCGTGGGATCCGAGCCGCGTCGGCGGCGCGCGAGACGTTGTGTCCATGCTGCGCGAGCAGCTCCGAGACGTACGCGCGCTCGAAGCGCTCCACGCACCGCTCCTTTGCCTCGTGGTAGGACAGCCCGAGGTCCACCGCTGGCGCTTCCGGAAGCCGCGTGGCGCAGTGGCCGAGGACGATGCTCGCGCCGGCGATCGGCCCCTGCGCCAGGACGACGGCGCGCTGGAGGACGTTCTTGAGCTCGCGCACGTTCCCCGGCCAGTCGTAGCTCGAGAGGATCCGCAGCGCGTCGTCATCGATTTCACGCGCTCCAGCCTCCGCGAGGATCGCCTGCGCGATGAGCGGGATGTCTTCCTTGCGGCGGCGCAGCGGCGGGATGTCGAGGCGCAGCACGTTGAGTCGGTAGTACAGGTCGGCTCGGAAGGCCTTCTCCGCCACCGTCGCGGCGAGGTCGCGGTTCGTCGCGGAGACGACGCGCACATCGATCGGAATGTCGCGAGCCTCACCGAGGCGCCGCACCTTCCGCTGCTCGAGGATGCGAAGGAGCTTGGGCTGGAGCTCCAGTGGCAGCTCCCCCACCTCGTCGATGAAGAGCGTTCCACCGCTGGCGCGCTCGAAGGCGCCAGCGCGCGCCTCCTTCGCGTCCGTGTACGCGCCGCGCGCGTGCCCGAAGATCTCCGCCTCGATGAGGGCGGGGCTCGCCGCGCCGCAGTCGAACACCTCGAACGGCCCGTCACGCCGGCTCGAGAGCTCGTGCACGGTACGCGCGAAGAGGTCCTTGCCCACGCCCGTCTCGCCCTGGAGCAGCACGGGCTGGTCGCTCGCGGCGTACCGCGCGAGCTGGGCGACGCACTCGCGCATCACGAGCGACTGCCCGGTGATCCGCGTCGCCTGGGGCGACGCCAGGGCGACCTCGTAGGTCCCGTCGGCGGCGAGTCGCAGCGCGGTCTTGCCCAGGACGAGGAGTGCGCCAGGCGCGACGTACGCCTCGCGGATCCGGAAGCCGCCGAGCCACGTGCCGTTCGTGGAGCCCAGGTCGCGGAGCAGGAACCCTTCTTCCCCGAGCTCCAGCTCCGCGTGGTGCGTCGACATGAACTCGTCGTCGAGCGCGACCTCGTTGTCGACGGCGGTGCCGATCCGGACGAGCCCCCGCTCGATCGTGAAGCTGCGCCCGACGGACGGGCCTTGCTCGGCGGTGAGGCGGACGCGTGCGCGGCGGATAGAACCCACGGACCCGTCGAGGAGCTGCCGCGTCCGGCGCAGGTCGCCGTTGACGGGGGGCCTCGAAGTCACTGGAAGAACACCAGCTCGCCGCGTCCGGGGATGATGCGCACCCGCTGGAGCCGCCGGGAGCCGTCGCGGTGAATGGCCTCCACGACGTACCGGCCCGGCGCGAGCCCGTAGCGCACGATGGGCGCCTCTCCCACATCTTGTCCTGCGACGCGGATCCGGGCGTCTGGCCTCGACTCGACCGTG
>JBJMQK010000321.1:0-5253 GCA_045802735.1 Anaeromyxobacteraceae bacterium
TGAGGTCGTGGCGCGGTTCTTCCACGCCTCCAAGCAGGAGGCGAGAGCCATCTCCGCCGAGCTCTGCCCGGCCGAGGCCGCGCCTCACCGCGACGTCGTCACCGCGCTCGGGCCTCTGCCCACGTCGGCGCCGGCGCGGGCGCCGACCGCTGCGCCGCGCCTCGAGCTGCCCCTCGCGCCGGTCGCTCGGGGTGAGCCGGTTCATCCAGGTGAACTGCAGCGCGAGGCCCCGACCTGCGCGCCAGGCTCACCGCCTGCGCCGACCGTCGCCGCCGTGAAGCGCGACGAAACCGAGCCGCTCACGGCAGACCTGCGCCGCCTCCACGTGACCATCTCCCGGCGCTTCCTCGAGAAGCTCGCGGCGGCGCGCGACGCGCTCTCGCACCGCCTCCCCGACGGCGGGACCGAGGCCGTGCTCGAGGCCGCCCTCGATCTCCTCCTCGCCGCCCAGGACAAGAAGCGCGGGCTCGTGAAGAAGCCCCGGACTTCCCCCGCCCCGCCCTCCGCCAGCTCGCGTCACGTGCCGGCTGCGGTGAGGCGCGCCGTGTTCATCCGGGATGGCGGCTGCTGCCAGTGGCCGATGTCGTCGGGCGGCGTGTGTGGCTCCCGGACCCGGGTGGAGCTCGATCACATCGTGCCGGTCGCGCTCGGAGGTGAGTCCACTGTCAGTAACATGAGGTTGCTCTGCGCTTGCCACAATGCGGTCGCCGCGAGGCAGGTGTTCGGCGCGCAGCTCATGGACCGCTACTCGCGCGGACGGAGCGGGGGGCAGGTGTCGGCCCCGGCCCCGAATCCGGCGGCGCCGCCTTGGCACCGCCTCACGGCGCGCCCGGCTCCACCGCCGACGTGACGCGCACGTCGCGGCGGCGCAGCGGGTTCTCCCTCATGCCCGCCGCGAAGGCGACCGCCGCGTCGCGCCCGCGCTTCTTCGCCGCGAAGAGCGCCGCGTCGGCGCAGTCGACGAGCTGCGCGAGCTCGCGCGCGTCGTCGGGGAACGTCGCGAGCCCGACCGAGATGGTGACGCGCCCGATCGGCTGCGGCCCCGTGAAGGCGTGCGCACGCACGATCCCGCGCAGCTTCTCGGCGACGTCGAGCGCGGCGGCGCGGTCGGCGCGCGGCAGCACCAGCGCGAACTCCTCGCCGCCCCACCGCGACACCGTGTCCACCTTCCGCACCGCGCCCGCGAGCAGCTCGCCCACCCGCCGCAGCACGAGGTCGCCGGCGAGGTGCCCGTGCGCCTCGTTCAGCTCGCGGAAGCGGTCGACGTCCACGACCGCCACCGAGAAGGCGTGGGCGAAGCGCTCGGAGCGCTCGAGCTCCATCTCGAGCCGCTGGAACAGGCTGCGCCGGTTGTGCAGCCCGGTGAGCGGGTCCGCGAGCGTCAGCGCCACGGCGCGCTCGTGGAGGCGCGCGTTCGCGATCGCCATCGCGGCCTGGCTCGCGACGGAGCGCAGGAACAGCACCTCCTCCTCGCCGAACGCGTCGACGCGCGTGCGGAAGAAGTCGAGCACGCCGAGGCAGGCGCCCTGGTGCATCATCGGGATCGCCAGCACCGAGCCGTGCTCGCCGCGCATGAAGCGCTGGCCGGGGCGGCGCGCGTCGCCGCGGGTGTCGCGGACGAGGAGCAGCTCGCGGCGCTGGGCAGCCCACCCCGCCGCGCCCTCGCCGGGCGCGAGGCGCGTCCCCTCGAGCGCCGGATCCACGCCGAAGACGCTCGTCGCGACGAGCTCGCCCGCCGGGCCGTCGGCGAGGAACAGGGCGAAGGCCTCGTACCCGAGCGTGCGGCCGACGAGGTGGGTCACGGCGTGCGTGAGCTCGCCGACGTCGAGCGTCGAGGAGAGCGTGCGCGCGAGGTCCTGCAGGAGCGTGAGCTCGCGCAGGCGAACCTCGAGGCGCCGGTTCGCGACGTCGAGGAGCTGGTGCTGGCGCTGCAGCTCGGACGTGAGCTCGAGCTCGCGCTGCATGAACTCCATCGAGCGCGCGTCGTCGATGCGCCCGGCGCGGAGATCCGTGATGGCCGCGAGGGTGGTGTTGAACGAGCGCGCCAGCTCGCCCAGCTCGTCGTCCGCCTCGACCGGCACGCGGTGCAGGAAGTCGCCGCCCTCGGCGCGCTTCAGCGCCGCGACGATGTTCGAGACCGGCTGCTCGACGACGATCCGCACCGCGAGCACGTGCGCGAGGGTGGTGCCCGCGGCGAGGAACAGGAAGAACCCGAGCACCCAGCTCCAGAGCGCCGGCGCGACCCCTTGCGTCTCGTAGCGGAGCCAGGCGACGCCCGCGAACGCGACGACGAGCGACGGGAGCCCGGCCGCGAGGAGGAGCTTGCGGCCGAGCCGCGATCGGGTGGTCAGCCTCATCGGGGGGAGGGAAGGGTAAAGCGACCGCGCCGGAGGGACAAGCGCGCGATGCGTTGCGCGGTCCTCACGGCTGCGGCATGAACGCGCACGTGGAGATCCTCCGCTCGCGCCTCCTCGCCGACTTCCCCCACGGCTTCACCACACGGACCGGCGGCGTCTCGCGCCCGCCGTTCGACGCGGCGAACCTCGGCGGCGCGGTCGGCGACGCCCCTGCCGCGGTCGAGGCGAACTGGGAGGCGCTGCGCCGCGAGACGGGGCTCGGCTTCGCGCGCGTGCGCCAGGTCCACGGCGATCGGGTGGTCCTCGCGCGCGGCCCGACCGAGCCGCAGGAGGAGGCGGACGCGGTGGTGTCGGCGTCGCCGGGCGTCGCGGCCTGCGTCTCCGTCGCCGACTGCGTCCCCGTCCTCCTCGCCGATCCACGCTCGGGCGCCGTCGCGGCGGTGCACGCGGGCTGGCGCGGCACGATCGTGCGGATCGCCGCGCGCGGGGTGGAGGCCCTCGTGCGCGAGGTGGGCGCATCGCCCACCGAGCTCGTCGCGGCGGTCGGTCCCGGGATCGGCCCCTGCTGCTTCGAGGTGGAGAGGGAGCTCGCCGTCCGGTTCCGCGGCGCCCTCGGGCCGCTCGTCGCCGACGCGCGCGAGCGCGGCTCGCGGGTGGACCTCTTCCTCGCGAACGCGCTCGTGCTGAGGGAGGCGGGGCTCGCGCCGGCGCGCATCGACGTGCTCGGGCGCTGCACCGCGTGCGACCCGGGATCGTTCTTCTCGCACCGCCGCGATGGCGGGCGCTCGGGGCGCCAGGTGGGATTCATCGCACCCGGGCGGCCTGGCCCTTCCTTGACTTGACCCTCCCGTAGCCCGAGAATTTTCGCGGTCTTCGGGCACCCTCGCGCCAAAGAGGGCTTCACCCGGCAAGGAGCCGCTTTCATGAGAGCCTCGCGTCTCGCCGTCCTGCTCGCGCTCGTCCCCGCCGCCGCGCTCGCGCAGGGCGCCGCCGCGGCCGCGAGCGAGGAGGCTCCGGGGCTCGACCTCGGAGCGCCCGCCGCCGCCGCGCCCGCCGGCGACAGGGTCGCGGAGGCGCCCGCCGCGGCCGCGCCGCGCGCGGTCCCCGACGCGTACACGGTGAAGCCAGGCGACACGCTCTGGGACCTCTCCGGACGGTTCCTCAACAACCCCTGGTACTGGCCGAAGATCTGGTCCTACAACCCCGAGATCACGAACCCGCACTGGATCTCCCCCGGGAACACGCTGCGCTTCTTCGCCGGTGCGGACGAGGCGCCGGGGCGCGTCGAGCCGCTCGGCGACGTCGCGGAGGCCGGGCCGCAGGGCGACGAGGCGCCCCCGCGCGAGCTCGCCGACTTCTCTCGCGCCGACCTCAAGAAGCCGCAGGAGTTCGGCGACGGCGACGAGGTCGCGGTGGTGGGCCCGTACAAGATCGGTCGCGCGGGCGGCCGCGGCGTGTACACGCGCCGTGACAGCTTCGTCACGCGGCGGGAGCTCGAGGAGTCGGGCGTCCTCTCCGCCGCCTTCGAGGAGAAGACCTACCTCTCGATCCACGATCGCGCCTACGCGAAGTTCGCGAAGACGGCGCCGGCGCGCCTCGGCGAGCGCTACACGATCTACCGCACCGACCGCGTCGTCACCCACCCCGTCACCCAGCAGGTCTTCGGGTGGAAGTCCACGATCATCGGCGCGGCGCGGGTGGTCGCGATGGACGACAAGGCCGTGACCGTCGAGGTCGTCGCCGCCTACGACCCCATCGAGCGCGGCATGTACCTCGGCCCCTGGGCGGAGAAGGTCGTGAAGCGCGTCGAGCCGCGCCCGAACGCGCGCGACGTGAAGGGCTACATCATCGCCGCCGAGCAGGACATCCTCACCGAGCTGGGCGAGCACCACCTCGTCTTCATCGACAAGGGCCGCGACGACGGCGTCGAGGAGGGGAACGTCTTCGCCGTCACGCGGAGCGGCGACCCCACGGACACGCTGCCCAACGCCATCCTCCAGGATCCGTCGCTGCCGACGGAGGACGTCGGCTCGCTGCTCGTCATCGACACGCAGGCGAACGCCTCCTCGGCGATCGTGGTGCGGAGCATGCGCGAGCTGTACATCGGCGACCACGTCGAGATGCGGAAGCCGCGCGCGCTGGCGAGCGCCCGGCTGCCCTGACCGGACGCAAGTACCGGAGATCCCGTGTCTTTAGGCCCTCGCGGGGGGGGCCTCCGCTTGACCTCCACGGACGCGGCGCGTATATCGAGCCGCCTCATGGACCCCGTCAGGACGTATCTCAGAGGCGACGACGGGTGGCCCCCGCAGCTCTCGTCCATCCCCGAGCCGCCGGAGCGGCTGCGCGTGCGGGGCGTGCTCGGCTCCCCGTCCGAGCGGCGGGTCGCGGTCGTCGGCTCGCGCAAGACGGACCCCTACGGCATCGAGCTGGCGCGGATCATCGCACGCGACCTCGCCCGCGCCGGGGTGTGCGTCGTGTCGGGTGGGGCGGAAGGGATCGACGCCGCAGCGCATGAGGCCGCGCTCGAGGCAGGCGGCCGGACGATCGCCGTGCTGGGGTGCGGCGTCGACGTGGTCTACCCGGCGGGTCACGCCCGTCTGTTCCGGCGAATCCTCTCGGGTGGCGGCGCGCTCTCATCGGAGTACGAGGACGGCACGCCCGGGGCGAAGTGGACGTTCCCGCGCCGCAACCGGATCGTCTCCGGCCTGAGCGAGGCGGTCGTCGTCGTTCGCGCGAACGCCAGGAGCGGCGCGCTCATCACCGCGGCCTGGGCGCGGCGGCAGGGCGTCCCGGTCTACGCGGTGCCGGGCGACGTGCGCGAGGACGGCTCGGCGGGTCCGCTCCAGCTCCTGCGGACCGGGGCGAAGGTCGCCGCCTCCGCGAAGGACGTGCTCTC
>JBJMQK010000398.1:0-2715 GCA_045802735.1 Anaeromyxobacteraceae bacterium
TTGCCGCGGTGGCGCACCGGGCTCGCCTTGCCGTGGACGATGCGGTGGTTCCGCACCACCTTTCCGCCGAAGGCGTGGCCGATGGCCTGGTGCCCGAGGCAGACGCCGAGGATGGGCATCGTCCCCGCGAGCGCCTGGATCGCAGGGACGGTGACGCCGGCCTCCTTCGGCGTGCAGGGCCCCGGCGAGATGACGAGGCCGTCCGGCTTGCGCGCGCGGATGCCGTCGACGTCGATCTGATCGTTGCGGAAGACCTCCACCGCCGCGCCCAGCTCGCCGAGGTACTGGACGAGGTTCCAGGTGAAGGAGTCGTAGTTGTCGACGAGGACGAGGCGCGGGCTCATGGGACGGACCCCGTCTTCGGCCGCGCTTCGACTCCGGGCTGCTTCGCAGCCCTACGCTCAGCGCGAACGGATCCCCGTTCGCCCTGAGCGGAGCGCAGCGGAGTCGAAGGGCGCGCGTCCGGGGGAACCTCCCCCACCACCGGCGGCGCCACCGCGTCGAGCGTGCCCGACTGCGCCTGCGCGACCGCGGTGAAGCAGGCGCGTGCCTTGTTCACCGTCTCCATGTACTCGTCGGCGGGCTTCGAGTCGTAGACGAGGCCGCCTCCCGCCTGCACCGTCACGCGCCGGCCGCGCTGCGCCAGCGTCCGGATGGCGATGCACATCTCCATGTTGCCGCCGCGATCGAAGTACCCCGCCGCGCCGGCGTACGGGCCGCGCCGCGCCGGCTCGAGCTCGTCGATGATCTCCATCGCCCGCACCTTGGGCGAGCCGCTCACCGTGCCGGCCGGGAACCCGGCGCGCAGCACGTCGACGGCCGAGAGGCCCTTCGCGAGCTTCCCGCGCACCTCGGAGACGAGGTGCATGACGTGCGAGTAGCGCTCCACCGTCTTGAGCGCGGTGACGCGCACGGTGCCGATCTCGGCGACGCGCCCGACGTCGTTCCGCCCGAGGTCGACGAGCATCACGTGCTCGGCGTTCTCCTTCGGATCGGCGCGCAGCTCGGCCTCGAGCCGGGCGTCCTCCGCCGGGTCGGCGCCGCGGCGGCGCGTGCCCGCGATCGGCCGCAGCGTCACCTCGCCCGCCTCGAGCTTGATGAGGGTCTCGGGCGAGGAGCCGACGAGCGCGCGGTCGCCGTCCTGCAGGAAGAAGAGGTACGGCGACGGGTTCACGCGCCGGAGGGCGCGGTAGACGTCGAACGGCGCGACGTCGACCTCCGCCTCGAAGCGCTGCGAGAGCACGATCTGCTGGCAGTCGCCCGCCTTGATGTACTCCTTGGCGCGGCGCACGGCGGCCTCGTACTCCACACGCGAGATGCGCGGCCGGAGCGGCGACGGCGGCCGCGCGGCCGGCGCGCGGCGCCTGTCCTTGAGCGGCCGCGCGAGCGTCGCGAGCGTCTTCTCGATGCGCGACACGGCGGCGGCGTAGAGCGCCCGCGGGTCGTCGGCCTCGCCGCAGCGCGCCTCGGCGATGACGTGGATCGAGTGGCGCCGGCCGTCGAAGGCGACCACGAGGTCGAAGTCCATGAAGCAGGCGTCGGGGAACCCGAGCTCGTCTTCCTTGGAGATCGGCACGCGCGGCTCGAACAGCTTCACCGCGTCGTAGGAGAGCCAGCCGACGAGCCCGCCCGAGAAGCGCGGCGTGCCCTCGACGCGCACCGCCTGGTGCGAGGCGAGGTCCTTGCGGATGCGGTCGATCGGATCGCCCGGGTCGCCGAGCTTCCACGACAGGACGCTGCGCGGCCCCGCGCCGAGGAAGCTGAAGCGCGCGCTGCGCTCGCCGCCCTCGACCGACTCCAGCAGGAAGGCGTGGCGCTCGCCGCGCGAGAGCTTGAGGAAGGCCGAGACGGGCGTCTCGGTGTCGGCCTCGATCTCGACGCGCACCGGGACCGCCCGGCCCGGGCGACACAGCGAGAGGAAGGTGTCGAGGTCCGGCTGCGGCTTCACCTTACTGGCCGCGCCAAAGAAGCACCGTCGTCATGCGGTCACCCGGCGGGCCGGGCCCGCGACCTCGCGAGCGTCCTTCTCGACGATGCGGTTCTGGGCATCCACGAGGACGACCGTCGGCACGTGCTGCCGCGCCTCGAGCTCCTCCATCTCCGCGAACGTCGCGAGGATGACGGTGTCGCCCGGCTTGTTGAGGTGCGCCGCCGCGCCGTTGATGCAGATGATGCCGGAGCCGCGCGCGCCGGCGAGGGCGTACGTCATGAGCCGCGTGCCGCGCGTGACGTTCCAGACGTGGACCGCCTCGTGCTCCCAGATCCCGGCCGCGTCCATGAGGTCCTCGGCGATCGTGACCGACCCCTCGTACTCGAGGTCGGCGTGGGTCACGGTCGCCCGGTGGATCTTGGACTTGAACAGGGTCCGGCGCATAAAGGCTGATTACCTGCTCGCCGCAAGTTACGCAAGAGCACGGATGAGCGCCCCTCGCTCGCTCGCCGCGCCCGATGGAAAGCACCCGCCGACACGCACCACGCACACGTGACCCGCGCCGCCTCGGAGCGGCCGCCGCGGCGGCCCTCACTGTCGTCGCGTGCACTGCGGCGTGCCGCGCCGCGCGCCCGTCCGGGCGCCCGCCTGCCACCGCCGCGCCGGGCGCTCCGGGCGAGGCGGCGGTGAACGCCGCCGAGGCGAAGGGCGTCGTCGCCTGGCTCGCCGACCCCGCTCGCACCGGCCGCGGCGTCGGCACGCCCGGCAACGCCGCCGCGGCGGCG
>JBJMQK010000402.1:0-2785 GCA_045802735.1 Anaeromyxobacteraceae bacterium
CTCTTCGACGAGACGGCGCTCTTCCTTCACCGCGCGCAGGGCACGCTGCCGGAGCCGAAGCAGCGGCTGCTCGCGCAAGCGCGCGAGACGGATCGCATGCTCCGCGGCCGGACCGTGCTCGTCGTCGACGACGACGTCCGCAACATCTTCGCGGTGACGAGCGTCCTCGAGCGGCACGGGGTGCGCGTGCTCTACGCCGAGGACGGGCGCGCGAGCCTCGAGGTCCTCCGGAGGGCGCCGGCGGTCGACGCCGTCCTCATGGACGTGATGATGCCGGAGATGGACGGCTACGCCACGATGGCGGCCATCCGGGCCAACCCGGCGCTCGCGGCGCTGCCGATCATCGCGCTCACCGCGAAGGCGATGAAGGGCGACCGCGAACGCTGCGTCGAGGCGGGCGCCTCCGACTACATCACGAAGCCGGTGGACACCGACCGGCTGCTGTCGCTCTTGCGGGTGTGGCTCGCGGGCGCCGAGCCCCGCGTCGAAGCGCGCGCGTGACGTGGGTGACCGACGCGGAAGAGGCCGGCGCATTCCCGGCGTCCGAGCTGGACGCGCTGCTCGATCACCTCTTCGTGCGCACCGGGCTCGACTTCCGGCGCTACGCCCGCCGCTCCGTCGAGCGGCGGCTGCGCCACCTCATGCAGCAGGAGAACCTCGGCTCGGTGCGCGAGGTGCGCGCGCACCTCGCGAGCGCCGCCGCCGCCAAGGCGTTCGCCGAGCGCCTGTGCGTGAACGTCACCGCGATGTTCCGCGACCCGCCGTTCTGGGTGGCGCTGCGAGACCGCGTCGTGCCGCGCCTGCGTGGGTTGCCGCTCGTGCGCGTCTGGAGCGCCGGGTGCGCGACCGGCGAGGAGGCGTACTCGCTCGCGATCCTGCTGCGCGAGGCGGGGCTGCTCTCGCGCACGCGCATCTACGCCACCGACGTCGACGAGGCGGCGCTCGAGCGCGCGCGCGGGGGCGAGTACCCGCTCGACCACATGCGCGACTCGACGCAGGCCTACCAGCGCGCCGGCGGCACCGCGGCGTTCTCCGACTACTACGACGCGCGGGCGGGGGGCGCGACGATGCGCGGGCCGCTGCGGCGCGCGATCCTCTTCGCGCGCCACAACCTCGTCACCGACGCCTCGTTCAACGCGTTTCACCTCGTCCTGTGCCGGAACGTGCTCATCTACTTCGGGCCGGCGCTGCAGGAGCAGGTCCGCGCGCTGCTCGCGGAGAGCCTCGTCCCGGGCGGCGTGCTCGGCGTCGGGGCGCGCGAGCTCGTCGCGACGGGCGCCGGGTGCGGGTACCTCGAGCTCGACGCGGCAGCCCGGCTGTACCGCCGCGCCGACGGTGACGGCGGTGACGGCGGCAGCGGCGGCAGCGGCGGCAGCGGCGGTGCGGATCGCTTCGACCGTCCGCCGCCGTGACCCGGGGACGTGCAGGACCCTCCGTCCGTCCAGCGATTCCGGCCGGTTCGCGCGCCTGGCCGGTGGCACACACCTCGCTTCCGGGGCGGTGCAGGAGGAGTCGTGCCGATCGACGATCTGACGGTGGCGGAGCAGGACTACGACCTCGACCCCGAAGCGCTCACCTCCGCGCTCCAGCGCACCTTCGCCTCCCCGGGGTACCGGCCCCCGACGCTCCCGGCGGTCGCCATCGAGGTGATGCAGCTCGCGTCGCGCCCGAACGTGCAGTTCGAACAGGTCGTGAAGGTGCTGCAGCGCGATCCGGTGCTCGCGGCGCGCGTGCTCTCGATCGCGCAGTCGGCGCTCTTCGCGGCGCGCTCGCCGGTGCTCTCCCTGCACCAGGCGGCGGTGCGCCTCGGCCTCAAGACGCTGCGCGACCTCGTGCTCGAGGCCTCGCTCCACCTGAAGGTGTTCCGCGTGCCCGGCTACGACGAGGTCATGGCGCGCCTCTACCGCCACTCGACGGCGGTCGCGCACGTCACGCGCGCGGTGTGCCGCCGCACCCGCATCGACGCCGAGTACGCGTTCCTCTGCGGCCTCCTGCACGACGTCGGGTTCGTCGCGGCGCTGCTCGCCGTCGTCGAGAACCCCACCTGGCGCGGCGCGCCGCTCCCGGTGCTCGTGCCGGTGCTCGACGCCGTGCACACCGACGCCTCCGGGATCCTGGCGCGGCTCTGGAAGCTGCCCGAAGCCATCCGGCGCGTCGTGGCGCACCACCACGACGTGGTCATCGACGGGAAGGCGGAGCCGGCGAACGCGGCGCTCGTCGTCGCCGAGCAGCTGTGCTGGGAAGCCGGGGCGGGCATGCTCCCCCCGCCGGACGACGCGGACCCCATGTCGCTCGCGACGCCCGAGCCGCCGCTCGAGGGGTTCGACGTGAACTGGACCGGGACCTTCGAGGAGGGGCGGCGCGCGCTCGGCATGGACGAGCTCGCGGTCGGTGCCGCGCGCGCCGAGGCCTTCCAGATCGTGGATCAGCTCTTCGGGGCGGGCGCCCGTTAGCGCAGCGCACCCGTCGTCACGGGAACGTCACGCGCCGCGTGTCTCACGGCCCGGGCGCGAGGGGTCTCTCAGGGCGAATCGGTCACCGCCACCCGGCGTGCTGACCTCACCACGGTGACCGCCGACAGGCGTGCCACCTTCACCTTCGCGAGGCGGGCCGTGCGCGCGGCCCGCCTCGTTCGTTTCTCGGCCACCGGCTCCGGCGCGGAGGGCAGCGGCGGGGCCGGCGGCGCGGGGGCGGGGACGATCTCGAGGTGCAGGGCGTCGCCCTTCACTCCGATGCGGACCGTCCCGCCGTTCCTGAGCTCGCCGAACAGGATCTTCTCCGCGAG
>JBJMQK010000481.1:0-2745 GCA_045802735.1 Anaeromyxobacteraceae bacterium
GATGAGCTTCTGCTTCGTGGTGCGGAACATGGGGAACCCCCGAGGCGGCAGCGCGCGGGTGTGCCCCGGCGGCGTCAATGCGCACCGGCGGCGATTGCGACGCGTGTGCCACCGGTTCCTCGGCCTGAAGCGGCGCGAAAGGGTCCGCTCCGCTCGACCACGCGCAGGGGCCGGGACGACCCGGGGTGACCCACACCGTCGCGGCCTCGTGCGCTAGACTGCGCCCGCGCACCGTGCGGAGGGCGCATGGACGTCTACCAGATCTGGTGTGACCTCAAGCCGGGGGTGAGCGACGTCACCTTCGCCGATCACCTCGGCCGCTACCTCTCGCTGCTCCAGCGCGACGGCCGGATCGTCTCGTGGCGGCTCCTGCGCCGCAAGCTCGGGCTCGGCCCCGAGGGCCTCGGCGAGTTCCAGGTGCTCATCGAGACGCGCGACCTCGCCCAGCTCGACGCGGCTTTCCAGGCGGCCTCGCGCCGCAGCGGCGAGGTGGAGGAGGCGCACGCCGGCGTGAACCAGCTCGTCACCGGGTTCCGCGCCGGGCTGTGGCGCGACTTCCCCGACGCGCACCGTGCGCGCGGCGACGAGCGGTTCTGACGCTCATGGCGGTGACGCGATTGAGCACCGCCATCATGGCGGCGCCCAGTTGCTTTTGATCTCGCAACGTCGCTTCCGCCGCCATGATCAGATCCGGCGCCTCTCGGCGCCTTACTCCGGGGGGAGAAACTCTCCCCCCGAGACCCCCCATCGCGAGGGTCAACGCAATCGAGCAGCGCCATCAGAGCGCGGGACCGTCCGCGAGCGCGCCGGAGCAGCTGCTGCCCTGCCCGGCGGTGCAGCCGTAGCAGTGCTCCGCGACCTGGATGGGCGAGCCGTCGAGCGGGGTCGCCAGCAGCTCGCGCAGCCGGCTGCGCGGGCGTCCTGCGCCTGCGAACGGCACGCCGAGCATCTGGTTGAAGTCGCAGTCGTAGACGGTGCCCTCCCAGTCGACGCTGAGGAGGCGCCGGCACATCACCTGCGCCAGGTTCTCGTCGCGGTGTGCCGCGCGCAACAGGCCGACATAGGCGTCCAGCTCTCCCGCGGACGCGAGCGCGGTGCGGAACCGTCCGACGGGCATGTTGGCGAGCGTGAGCAGCCGGTCGAAGGTGATGCCGTGCCGGGCGAGCAGCTCGCGCTTGTAGTCGCGCTCGAGCTGCGCCTGCGCGGGCGGCAGCGTCGGGCCGAGCGGGTTGTAGACGAGGTCGAGCTCGAGGTCGCTCGTCCCCCGGCCGTAGCCCAGGCCGTTCAGCGTCCGCAGCGCACGGATGGACTTCGCGTAGGCGCCCCGGCCGCGCTGACGATCGACGTTCGCCTCGAGGTAGCAGGGGAGCGAGGCGACGATGCGGACCCGCTCTGCGGCGAGGAACTCCGCGAGGTCCGCGTGGCCGGGCTCCTCGAGGATGGTGAGGTTGCAGCGATCGATGATCTGCGCGCCGAGCGCCCGCGCGCGCGAGACGAGCGACCTGAACGCCGGGTGAAGCTCCGGCGCGCCGCCGGTCAGGTCGAGCACCGTCACCGCGCGGGTGCCCACGAAGCGGAGCACGTCCTCGACGACGTCGGCCGGCATCTCCTCGGTGCGGTTCGGACCGGCCGCCACGTGGCAATGAAGGCACGCCTGGTTGCAGCGATAGCCGAGGTTCACCTGGAGCGTCTCGACCCGCTCGCGCCGGAGCGTCGGGAAGGTCCTGCGCTCGCCTGCGCTGTCCATGCGGTCCGGCCCCTCCGAGCGGCTCCACGCGATCTTACCGTGACGCATCGCGCTCGGCACGGCGCGCGGGCTGCGCGCCAGCGCGACGCTCCGCTGCGCCGGCGCGACGCTCCGCTGCGCCGGCGCGACGCTCCGCGTCGACGACGAGCCGCTCCACCGCGCCACCGAGCTCGCCCGCGCTCCAGTCCGACTCGCCGAAGACCGAGGAGCGGACCCGACCGTCGGCGCCGACGAGGAAGGACATGGGGAGCCCGCCGACCCCCCACGCCACCGCGGCGCGCCGATCGCGGTCGAGCAGCACCGGGACGTTCACCGCGTGCTCCCGCAGGAACTGCTCGACCCGCGCCGGCCCCTCGCCGTAGTTCACCGTCACGACCTCGAACGGCCGGCCGCGGTGGCTGGCGCGGAGCTTCGCGAGCGCCGGGAGCTCCTCCGCGCACGGCTCGCACCAGCTCGCCCAGAACTGGACCAGCACCACGCGGCCGCGGAGCGACTTGAGATCCAGGTGCCGGCCGGCGACGTCGACCCCTGCGAGCGCCGGGGTCTCGCCCCGCGTCCAGGGGCGCAGCCGCGGAGGCTCCTCGGCGACGGCAGCGACAGCGGCGGAGGCGACGAGCGCCAGGACGATCGCGGCGGCGCGCGCCGCGACGGTCACGCCGCTTCCCTGGAGGTGATCGCGTACTGGAAGTTCTCGGGATCGAGCGAGTCGAGGCGGGTGTCGCCGGTCTCGGCCTGCGGGTACATGAGGAAGCCGAGCTTGCCCCGCGACGCCTTCGGCAACGCGAGGTCGTGGCCGTAGTTGTACGCGACCCAGTTCATCTCCCACGAGCCGAAGAGCCGCTTGCGCGCCGCCAGCACCATCGGGTCGGTGGGAGCCTTCCCGCCGCCCTCCTCGAGGATCACCTTGCGGACGTCCGCCGGATCGACCGGCACCCAGCCATAGCCCTGCAGGTACACCTCGGCGCGGCAGTGCTGCGCCTTGGTGATGTCCCCGCTCT
>JBJMQK010000589.1:0-6643 GCA_045802735.1 Anaeromyxobacteraceae bacterium
TTGGCTCGAGGAGGTACAGCGAGTCGCCGAAGCGCTCGCGGCGAGCCCGCACCTCCCGGATCTTCTCGCCGATGAACCCCTCGACGCGGGCCGACGAGAGGCCGTGGAGCTGCTCCCGCTCGAGCTCGCGGTACAGCTCGCGATGGCCCCCGAGGAGGCGCAGGTCGAGTAGCGCCGTGCGCGCGGTGAGGTCCTCGCGCGCGAGCGCCTCGCAGGCGGCGAGATCGCGCACGCCGTAGCCCACCTCGAGCTTGAGGTCCCACAGCGCGTAGACGAGCCGCTCGCTCGCGAGCTTGACGAACGGCGACGGCTCGCCGGCCTCGTGCAGCACGAGCAGGTCGACGTCGCTGAACGGCGCGAGCTCGCGGCGGCCGTAACCGCCGAGCGCGATGAGCGACACGGGTGCAGGCGCGTGTGCCGCCCTCGCCTCGTCGAGCGCGCGGGCCCACAGGATGGCGATGACGCGATCCATCGCCGCGCTCTGCAGGCGCACGACGGTGTGCCCGCTCGCGCCGCGGCGATGGAGGTCCTCGCAGAACTTCCGGCCGGCGGCGAGGTCGGCCTTGGGATCGCCGCTCAGTGCGGGCAACTCCGGGAGGCGCGCCTCGTATTCGTAGGGAGCGGGCTTCGGGAGGCTGGTGACCTGGCTGTCGGGAAGGAGCATCGGCAGGCGAGTATAGCCGCAGGCCCAGAGGGGTGCCCGGCGTGGCCGACATGAGGGTGTACGGTCTACCCGGGTGGAGCGGACGCGTCGCTCCGTAGGAGCCGCAGCCCCGCGCCAATGAGGGCGCACGCCGCGGCGAGGAGGTCTCATGCGGGTCAGGTTTCTCTCGCTGACGCTCGTCGCGGCGCTCGCCGCGTGCGGCGGCAGCAACAACACCCCCACGAACACCGGCGGCGGCGCGCTCACCGCGCGCACGCTGCAAGGAGCGATCACCGCCAAGACTGCGACCTCGGTCACGGTGAACGGGGTCACGACGGACGACTCCGCGAACCCGAACATCACGTTCGACGACAAGGCGAACCCGTCGCACGACGATCTCCAGGTCGGGCAGGTCGTCACCGTCGTCATCGACGACAAGGGCAAGACGACGGAGATCCGCCACGAGCCGGAGGTCCGCGGGCAACCCGACGACGCGCCGACGGCGAGCACCCTCACGATCGCCGGTCAGACGGTGCGCGTCGATGACTCGACGCACTTCGACGACAACAACGCGAGCCGCCTCGCCGGGATCACCGCCGCGGACCACGTGCGCGTGAGCGGCTACCCCGACGACAAGGGCGGCATCCGCGCGACGCGCATCGAGAAGCTCCCCTCGAGCGATACCGAGTTCGAGACGCGCGGGACGGTCTCGGCGGTAAACGCCAGCACCAGCACCTTCACGCTGACCACCGGCACGGGCGCGACGTACACCGTGACGGTGACCGGCGCGCTCCCGAGCGGGGTCGTGAACGGCGCGTTCGTCGAGGTGAAGTCCGCGACGAAGCCGGCCGCGAGCGGCGCCACGATCACCGGCGCGACCGTCCGCGTCGAGGACAACACCCTCGGCGGCGAGGGGCACGAGGCCGAGGTCGAGGGCATCGTCGCGGCGGGCGGCACCTCGTCGGCGTTCACCATCCGAGGCCTCCCGGTGACCACGAGCACCAACACGAAATGGGTCGGCGGCGCGCCCGCCGACCTCATCCCCGGCGTGAAGGTCGAGGCGGAGGGCAAGCTCGCCAGCGGCGTGCTCCAGGCGACGAAGGTGGTCTTCAAGGACAGCCTGCGGTTCCAGGGCTTGGTCTCGGCCGTCACGCTGGCGAGTGCCACCGACACGAAGAACGGCACGTTCACGATGCTCGGCGGGACGCTGAAGGTGCACGTGAGCGCCGTGACGGAGTTCGACTCCGGCCTCATCGACCTGTCGTCGCTGACGGCGCAGAACGTCGAGGTCCGCGGCTACCAGACGGTGGCCGGGGCCGCGGCGACCGGCGCGGGCGCGAACGACATCGTGGCGACGCGCATCAAGATCGGGACCGGCGGTGGCGGTGGGGGCGGCGCGAGCACCCGCGTCGTCATCCAGGGACCGATCAGCGGGCTCGACGCGACGGCGAAGACGTTCCAGATCCTCGGCTACTCCATCAACGCCGCCTCGGCGAGCAGCCTCTCGCGCGACGACACCACGCCGACGTCGGACGTCTTCGCCGCGGGGCTCGCGAACGGGATGGTGCTGAAGGCGCGCGGCGACAGCGCGGCGGCGCTCGTGGGGACGACGCTGACGGCGAAGGAGATCGAGCTCGAGGACGATAAGTAGCGACCGTCAGTCGACTGCAGGTTCATCGAAGGGCGGCGCTCCGGCGCCGCCCTTTTTTTCGTCAGCGCACCGACGCGACGCGTGCCTCCCGCGCCACGAAGTGCTCGATCGCGCGCGTAACCGACGACGCGACCTCGTCCTGGAACCGGGCGCTGGCGAGCCGTTTCTCCTCGGTGCGGTTCGAGATGAACGACGTCTCGACGAGCACCGCCGGCATCCGCGCGCCGAGGAGCACGTAGAAGAGCGCGCTCTTCACGCCGAGGTCGCGGACCTCGCCGACGCGCCCGCGGATGCCGGCGCAGACCTCGTGCTGGACGGCGTGGGCGAGCCGGCGCGACGCCTCGGCGCTCGACTGCACGTCGAGGTCGGTGAGGACGCGGCGTACGTCCTGGGCCTCGGCGCCGTCATCCGCCGCGGCGCCGTTCTCGCGCGCCGCCAGGCGCCGCGCGTAGCGATCGTCGGCGGCGTTGAGCATGTAGGTCTCGACGCCGGCCCGGTCGCGGCGCGGGTGCGCGTTCGCGTGCAGCGACACGAACAGATCGCCGCGGCGCGCGTTGGCGATCGCGGTGCGCTCCTCGAGCGGCACGAACGTGTCGTCGTTGCGTGTCAGCACCACCTCGAAGCCCTTGGCCTCGAGGCGCCGCGCGAGCCGCTTCGCCATGGCGAGCGTGACGTCCTTCTCGCGGACGCGCGTCGGGCCGATCGCGCCCGTGTCGTGCCCGCCGTGCCCGGCGTCCACCACGATGCGGCGGACGCCGCGGCGGCGCGGCGCCGCCTCGCCCGCGAGGGCGCTCGCCCGCGCCTCGCTCCGCGCCTGCGACACGCCGACGTCCACGATGAGCCGCGGCGGATCGTCGAGGCTGAAGATGGCGAGCGCGTCCTCGCCGGCGAGGTCGAGCACGACCCGCACGACCCGCACGCTCCCGCCGTCGCGCTGCGCCGCGCGGATGCGCTTCACCAGCGCGTCGCCGACCGGGCGCGAGATCCCTTGCGCGAGCGCCGCCGGCGCGAGGTCGAGCGCGAGCCGCCGCGGGTGCCCTGCGTCCGCCGGGATGACCTCCTTCGTGAAGGCCACCTGGCGCGAGAGGTAGACCGCGACGCGGGTGTAGTCGGAGTTCGACCAGGTCTTCACGTCCCCGACGCGGGCGGGACCGGCGTCCGGCGCCGTCGCCGGAGCATCGGACGCCGAGGCGAGGGCGGCGGCGATCGCGGGATCGGTGGAGGGCTCGTCGTCGGCGTCGGGGTCCGGCTCGGTGTCGGGCGCCAGCGGGTCCGCGGTCGCGGTCGCGGTCGGGTTCGCGGTCGCGGTCGCGATCGGGTTCGCGGTCGCGGTCGCGGTCGGGTTCGAGGTCGCGGTCGGGTTCGCGGTCGGGTTCGACGTCGCGGTCGCGCCCTTCGGCTCCACTGCGCTCCGCTCAGGTCGAACGGAGGAGCGCGCTCCAGCCTCGGCTCGCCGTGATGCGGGCGCGGGCGCGCCGCCTCTCTTCGCTCGCGCCGGCGTCACTGCCGCCACCTGCTCGTCCCGGTCCTCTCCCATCTCCTTCCGGATGGCCCGCGCCAGCGCCGCGGCCTCCTTCGCGCCGGCGCGGTCGGCGCGGGCTGCGAGGCGGAGCGCCCGATCGCGGTCCTCCTCCACCTGCGAAGTCCGGTACAGCGCGTACCGGGCCCGCGCGGCCTCGAGCAGCGCCGGGGCGCGGTCGCCGCCCTTCGCGGCGCGCTCGAGCGCGGTGATCGCCTTCTCCCAGTGGTGCCGGTAGCGCCGCTTCGCCGGGTCGCGCTTCACCGCCGCGAGCTGCCCCCGCGCCTTCTCGAGCGCGGTCGGCGTCACCTTCGGGCGCCGGTCGCGCGCGGCGGGGCGCGGCGTCACCTTGTGGGTGGTAGCGCGCGGCTTCGCGGCGGCGGCCGCGGCCGGCGCGGCGAGGACGAGCGCGAGCGCGGCGCAGAGGGGCGCGACCATCGTGCGCGACTGTACGTGCGCCGATATCGGCGTCCATTTTTCGACCTACAACGCGTTCGGCACGGGGCGCCTCGGTGTGGTGCGGCACGCCGCCGCAGCGACCGTTTGCCCTTGAATAGCCCCAAACCTGGGCCGTACAGTCGCCGACCACGCGCGGGTATCACCGCGCACATCCCTGGGAGGGGAACAATGATCCGTTTCGTGACGGCCGCGCTGGCGGCCATGCTGGTCGCCGCCCCCGTCTTCGCCGCCGAGCCCCCGAAGGGCCCGGTGACCGTGAAGGCTCCCGAAGGCCACAAGCAGCCCGCGGTCAAGTTCGACCACGCGAACCACGCGAAGGTCGACTGCGCCAAGTGCCACAGCGACAAGGCGAACGCGAAGACCGTCCCGGCCGTCGCGAGCGTGAAGGCGGGCGAGGCGAGCCCGAAGAGCTCCGCGCACGACCTGTGCCTCTCCTGCCACAAGGAGAACAAGGCGAAGACGACGTGCTCGGCGTGCCACGCGAAGGCGTAGGCTCCCGCTGACGTCGTAGGCGCAGGGCCGGCCCGCTCCGCGCGGCGCCGGCCTTTGTCTTTTCCACGGGGCGTGCCGCCAGGCGACCGCGGCTTCGCCGCTCTCGCTCGCTTCGCGAGTGGTGTCGCCGGCTTCGCCGACATCGACATCGGGGGCTAGCGCGGGGCTAGCGCCCCCGATGCCCCGCTCCGAGCGCCGGTCCCGACGTGCAGTGGAACGCGGCCTAGCCGAGGCGCTTCTTCCAGCTCGCGAGGAGGTTCAGCGCATCGAGCGGCCGCAGCGCGTCGACGTCCACCTGCGCCAGCTCGCGCCGAAGCAGCTCGAGCCGGGGATCGGCCGGGGCGGCGAAGAGCCCGAGCTGCGCCGGGGCGGGCGCGCCCGGGCGCTTTCCCCCGCGCGCCAGGGCCGCGTGGCCGCCCTCGTCCACCTCGAGCGCCTCGAGGTTCCGCAGGATCTCCCGCGCGCGCGCCAGCACCTCCGCCGGCAGCCCGGCGAGCTTCGCCACCTCGATCCCGTAGCTCCGCGACGCCCCGCCCTGCACGAGCTTGCGCAGGAACACGATCTGGTCGCCCACCTCGCGCACCGCGACCGTCACGTTCCGCACCCGGCGCCGCTCGCGCGCGAGGTCCTGCAGCTCGTGGTAGTGCGTCGCGAACAGCGTCCGGCAGCCGACCGCGTCGTGCAGGTGCTCCGCCACCGCCCACGCGATCGACAACCCGTCGAAGGTGGAGGTCCCGCGGCCGATCTCGTCGAGCACGACCAGCGAGCGGCGCGTCGCGTTGTGGAGGATGGCCGCGGTCTCGGTCATCTCGACCATGAAGGTCGAGCGGCCGCGGGCGAGGTCGTCGGAGGCGCCCACCCGTGTGAAGATCCGGTCGACGAGCCCCACCCGCGCGCGCCGCGCCGGCACGAAGCTCCCGATCTGCGCCATGAGCGCGATGAGCGCCGTCTGGCGCATGACGGTGCTCTTCCCCGCCATGTTCGGCCCGGTGATGACGAGGAGCTGAGGCGCCTCGGCGCCCTCCCCGCTCGACGCCGTCGAGACGTCGTTCGGCACGAAGCCGCCGGAGTCCGGCGGGAGCGCCGCCTCGACCACCGGGTGGCGCCCGTCCGCGATCTCGAGGACCTCGGAGCCGTCCACCTCTGGACGGGCGTAGCCGCGCTCCGCCGCCACCCGCGCGAGCGAGAGCACGGCGTCCGCCGTGGCCACCGCCGCCGCGGCGCTGCGGATGCGCGCCGCCTCGGCGGCGACGCGCGCGCGCAGCTCCTCGAAGAGCGCCTCCTCGAGCGCGAAGCGGCGCTCCTCCGCCCCGAGCACCTGCTCCTCGTACTCCTTCAGCGCCGGGGTGACGAAGCGCTCCCCGCCGACCATCGTCTGCCGCCGCTCGTAGTCCGTCGGGACGAGGTGCAGGTTCGCCTTCGTGACCTCGAGGTAGTACCCGAACACGCGGTTGAACCGGACCTTGAGCGAGCCGATCCCGGTGCGCGCGCGCTCGTCCGCCTCGAGCCGCGCGATGAAGCCCTTCCCGTCGTCCACGATCGCGACGATGCGATCGAGCTCCGCCGAGTGGCCGCGGCGGATGAGCCCGCCCTCCTTCAGGCCGGCGGGCGGTTCCTCGGCGACGGCGCGCTCGAGGAGCGCGGCCAGCTCCTCGAGGCCGCCGAGCCCGGCGGCGGCGTCGCGGAGGAGCGCGGCGCGTCGCCCGGAGAGCAGCGCCGCGAGCCGCGGCAGCGCGAGGAGCGCCGCGGCGAGCGCGCGCAGATCGCGGGCGTTCCCCTGGCGCAGGGCGAGCCGCGACAGGAGGCGCTCGAGGTCGCCGACCGGGCGCAGCGCCTCGGCGAGGTCCTCGCGCAGCACCGCACCCGAGACCAGCTCCTC
>JBJMQK010000465.1:0-3616 GCA_045802735.1 Anaeromyxobacteraceae bacterium
CGCGCGCCGGAGGCGCGGTCGAATACCGCCGCATACGCGGCCAGAGAAGGGGTGGGCTCCATCGCCCGCCATGGAGTGCAACGGCGGGGCCGGCGAAAGCGCCCCTCTGACCGGCCCGTCCCCGGCGGATCGGCGACCCAGGGCGCCCGCGACCCGCGCGGCCTCACCCGCCCTGGACGACCTCGGCGGGCGGGAAGTGCGACGTCGCCCGCCGGAGGACGCGCGGGAGCCCGTCGCGCCACGCGCGCGCGAGCTCGCCGACGTTCACCGACAGCGCGCCCTGGATCTCGAGCGTGTCGCCGCCCACCGCACCGAGGCGCACGAGCGGCGCGCCCGCCTCGCGCGCGATCGCCTCGAGCCGCGCGAGGTGCTCCGGCGCGAGCGAGACGACGATGCGGCTCGCGTCCTCGCCGAACAGCATGAAGTCCTTCCGCGACGGGAAGGGCACCCGCACCGCGCACCCGATCCACGGCGGCGCGCCACCGCCCGGCGGCGGCGGCGCCATCATGCAGCACTCGGCGAGCGCCACCGCGAGCCCGCCCTCGCTGCAGTCGTGCGCCGACGAGAGCAGGCCCTCGCGCACCGCGCGCCGCACCGCCGCCTGCACCGCCTTCTCGCGCGCGAGGTCGAGCGCCGGCGGCCGCCCCGCCTCCTGACCGTGGATCGCGGCGAGGTACTCGCTCCCGCCCACCTCGCCGCGCAGCTCGCCCACGACGGCGACGACGTCGCCGGCGCGCTGGAACGCCGAGCTGCAGGTCCGCTCGACGGGCTCGACGAGGCCCACCATCCCGATCATCGGGGTGGGGAGGATCCCCTGCCCCTCGGTCTCGTTGTAGAGCGACACGTTCCCCGAGACGACCGGCGTGCCGAGCGCGGCGCACGCGTCGGAGATGCCGCGCACCGCCTCCGCGAGCTGCCACATGATCTCGGGCTTCTCGGGGTTCCCGAAGTTGAGGCAGTCGGTCACGGCGAGCGGCTCGCCGCCGACGCAGGAGATGTTGCGCGCGCACTCGGCGACGGCGTGCATGGCGCCGAGGTGCGGATCGAGGAAGCAGTAGCGGCCGTTCGCGCCGACGGAGAGCGCGATGCCCTTCCGCGCGTGCGCGGGGTCGCTCACCGCGAGCCGGACCACCGCGGCGTCGCCGCCCGGCCGCACCGCGCCGACGAGCCGCACCATGTGGTCGTACTGCCTGTACACCCACTCCTTCGACGCGATCGTCGGCCGGGCGACCAGCTCGAGGAGGACCTCGCCGAGGTCGTCGGGCTGCGGCAGCGCGCCGAGGTCCACGGCGTGCAGCGCCGGGAGCGCCGGGTGCGGCCTCATCGGGCGCTCGTAGCGCGGCGCGCTGTCGGTCAGCGGCAGCACCGGGATGTCCGCGACCGCGGCGCCGTTCGACAGCACGCGCCAGCGGCCGGTGCCGGTGACGATCCCGATGACCGCCACGTCCAGGTCCCAGCGCTCGCAGATGCGGCGCACCTCGTCCTCGCGCCCGCGCGCGGCGACGAGCAGCATGCGCTCCTGCGACTCGGAGAGGAGCACCTCGTACGGCGTCATCCCCTCCTCGCGGCGCGGCACCTGGTCGACGTAGAGGTCGAGGCCGTTGCCGGCGCGCCCCGCCATCTCCACGGAGGAGCTGGTGAGGCCGGCGGCGCCCATGTCCTGGATGCCCACCACCGCGTCCGTCTGGAAGAGCTCGAGGCAGGCCTCGAGGAGGAGCTTCTCCATGAACGGATCGCCCACCTGCACCGTGGGCCGCTTCTCCTCGGTGGAGGCGTCGAACTCGGCCGAGGCCATGGTCGCGCCGTGGATGCCGTCGCGGCCGGTCTTCGCGCCCACGTACATGAGCGGGTTCCCGACCCCCGCCGCCTTCCCGCGGAAGATCTTGTTCGCCGGCAGCACACCCAGCGTGAACGCGTTCACGAGCGGGTTGCCGTTGTAGCTCGGGTGGAACATCACGTCGCCGCCCACCGTCGGCACGCCCATGCAGTTGCCGTAGCCGGCGATGCCGGCGACGACGCCCTCGAGCAGGAAGGCGGTCTTCGGGTGCGCCGGATCGCCGAAGCGCAGCGCATCGAGCGACGCGATCGGCCGCGCGCCCATGGTGAACACGTCGCGCATGATCCCGCCGACGCCGGTCGCCGCGCCCTGGTAGGGCTCGATGTAGGACGGGTGGTTGTGGCTCTCCATCTTGAAGGCCACCGCGAGCCCGTCGCCGACGTCGACGACGCCCGCGTTCTCGCCCGGGCCCTGGAGCACGCGCGCGCCCTCGGTCGGCAGGTTCCTGAGGTGCACGCGCGACGACTTGTAGGAGCAGTGCTCGCTCCACATGACCGAGAACACCCCCAGCTCGACGAGGTTCGGCTCGCGGCCGAGGTGGCGCTTCACCTCCGCGTACTCGTCGGGGGTGAGGCCGTGCCGGGCGACGACGTCGGGCGTGATCTCGCTCATGAGGGCGCGGATGATAGCGGCGCGGGAGCGCCCGTGCGAGCGCTGCGTCAGGGCAGGGCGGGCGCGCGCACCTCGGCCGTCTCGCCGATCGCCAGGAGCCGCACGCGCTCCGCGGGGACGCCGCGCCGCGCGCGCTCCGCCTCGAGGCGCCGCGGGGGCTCCCTGAGCGGCTCGTCGGTGAGGCGGAACGTGCCCCAGTGCATGGGGAACAGCGTCGCCGCGCCGAGCGCCGCGAAGGCCTCGAGCGCCTCCTCCGGGTTCATGTGCTGCGGCGACATGAACCAGGGCGGATCGTAGGCGCCGATGGGGAGCAGCGCCGCGTCGATGCGGAAGCGGCGGCCGATCTCGGCGAAGCCGGCGAACGCGGCGGTGTCGCCCGCGTGGTAGACGGTCGCGCTCCGACCCTCGAGGACGAAGCCGCCCCACAGCCGCCGGTTCGCGTCGGCGATCCCGCGCCGGCTCCAGTGCTGCGCCGGGACGAAGGTGATGCCGACGTCGCCGAGCTTCGCGCGCCCCCACCAGCCCAGCTCGGCGGCGACGAGCCCCTCGCGCTCGAGGAGCGGCTTCACGCCCAGGCCGGCATAGACGGGGGCGCGGAGCCGCTTCAGGGTGGGCAGGTCGAGGTGGTCGTAGTGGTCGTGCGACACGAGCGCGGCGTCGATGCGCGGCAGGTCCTCCAGGCGGACGGCGGGCGGGACGTTGCGCCGCACGAAACCCGGCAGCTCCCCCAGGATGGGGTCGGTGATGAAGGTGAGCCCGTCCAGCTGGACGAGGAAGGTGGCGTGGCCGAGCCAGGTGATGCGCGCGCCCTCGCCCGCCCCGGGCGGCGTGCGCAGCCGCGCGAGATCGGGCGCGACGACCGGCACGGGTGCCTTCGCCGGCGCGGGCGTACGGCGGCGCAGCACGCGGTCGACGACGCCCCAGCGGAAGACCTCGCCGAAGGCCTTCGGCCCCGAGCCGTCGAGGTTCACGAAGCGCCCCTGCGCGTCGCGCGGCTGCCGGAAGCCCCCCCGCCGCCGCGCCCATCTCGTTCGACATCGCCATCGCCCCCATCCTCGCGACCACCGAGCGCGCGCGTTCACCCCTCCACGACCCTCAGGACCTCCTTCGTCATGTCGTACAGCACGTCCCCGCGCTCGAAGCGCTCCACCGGCGGGGCCGGGAGGT
>JBJMQK010000639.1:0-8847 GCA_045802735.1 Anaeromyxobacteraceae bacterium
AAGGAGCTCCTCGCGCAGCACTGAGAAGGGGGGGCGTCATGATCGCTCGGGAGGAGGTCCAGCGCGGGGGTCCGCAGCCGCGGAGCCTCGTCGATGTCTTCGAGGCGGCGGCGGCGCGGTGGTCGAGCCGGACGGCGACGAAGCAGAAGCGCGACGGGCGCTGGGGCGATACGAGCTGGACCGAGATCGCGCGCCGCGCGCGCGACGTGGCGGACGGGCTCGCCGCGCTCGGCCTCGCGAAGGGCGACCGGGTCGCGATCATCGGCGAGACCACGACGGAGTGGATCATCGCCGACGTCGGCGTGATGGGGGCGGCGGGGATCTCGGTGCCGATCTACCAGTCGAACCGCGCGCCCGACGTCGCCTACATCCTCGAGAACTCCGGCGCCCGCTTCGTCTGCTGTGACTCGGAGGCGCAGGTCGCGAAGATCCGGGAGGTGAAGGATCGCGTGCCCGCCCTCGAGGGGGTCATCCGCTTTGCCGGGGCGCCGCGCGACGCGTTCGAGCGGACGCTCGCCGACGTCGAGCGCGCGGGCGCCGCGTGGCGCGCGGCCAACGAGGGCGCGCACGCGGCGCGGCTCGCGTCCATCTCCCTCGACGAGCCAGCGTGCTTCATCTACACGTCCGGGACGACCGGCAACCCCAAGGGCGTCGTGCTCACCCACCGGAACTGGGTGTACGAGGCCGAGGCCGTCGCCTCGCTCCAGCTCATCCGCGAGGACGACCTCGTCCTGTGCTTCCTGCCGATGGCGCACTCGTTCGCGAAGGTGGTCGAGGCGGTGTGGTTCCGCACCGGCGCGACCGCGGCGTTCGTGGAGTCGATCGACAAGATCGTCGACAACGCCGGCGAGGTGCGACCGACGGTGATGCCGTCCGTGCCGCGCATCTTCGAGAAGGCGTACGACGCCGTCGTCGCGAAGGGCGCCGCGTCGCCGGGGCTCAAGGGGCGCCTGTTCCAGCTCTCGATGGCGAGCCTCGATCGCTGGATCGACGCGCGCGAGCGCGGGGGCGCCGGCCTCGGCGTGAAGGTGGGCATGACGGTCGGCGAGCGCGTCGTCTTCCCCAAGCTCGGGGCGGCGCTCAAGGAGCGGTTCGGCGGCCGGATGCGGCTCTTCATCTCCGGCGGTGCGCCCCTCTCGCCGAAGATCGCCTGGTTCTTCCAGAAGGTGGGGTTCGAGATCCTGGAGGGCTACGGGCTCACCGAGTCGGCGGCGGGGACCTTCGTGAACCGCCCCGGGCGCGCCAGGATCGGCACCGTCGGCCCGCCCGTGCCCGGCACCGAGGTGCGCATCGCGGAGGACGGCGAGATCCTCATCCGCGGGCCGGGCGTCATGAAGGAGTACTTCAAGAACCCCGCGGCGACGGCGGAGATGCTGCGCGACGGCTGGCTCTACACCGGCGACATCGGCACCCTCGACCGCGACGGCTACCTCAAGATCACCGACCGCAAGAAGGACATCATCGTCACGGCGGGTGGAAAGAACGTCGCGCCGCAGAACCTCGAGAACGAGCTCAAGACCGACGCGCTCGTCTCGCAGGTCATGGTGCACGGCGACAAGCGCAAGTTCCTCTCGGCGCTCGTGACGCTCAATGAGGAGGCCGCGCGGAAGTGGGCCGCCGACACCGGCGTCAAGCTCGCAGGGCCGCTCCACGAGGACCCGCGCGTGCGCGCGCGCGTGCAGCAGGCGGTCGACGCGCTCAACGCGAAGCAGGCGAGCTACTCGACCATCAAGAAGTTCGCCATCCTGCCGCACGACCTCACGCAGGAGGCGGGGGAGCTGACGCCGACGCTCAAGGTGAAGCGGAAGTACTGCACGCAGAAGTACCAGGCGATCCTCGACGCCTTCTACGCGGAGTGACGATGGCGAGTGCTCCCCTGCGCGTGCTCCTCGTCGAGGACGACGACGACAACCGCGAGCTGATGACGGAGGTGCTCGAGTCCGCCGGGTACGCCGTGCTCTCGGCCCCGGGCGGTGCCGAGGGGCTGCGGCAGCTGGCGGAGCAGGGGGCCGACGTCGTCGTCACCGACGTGGGGATGCCCGGGATGGGCGGGCTCGAGCTGGCGCGCGCGGCGAAGAAGATCGCGCCGGCGGTGCCGGTCATCATCGTCACGGGGTACGCCGAGCGGGACGACATCGCCACCGCGCGCGGTCACGAGGTGGACGTCGTGCTGGTGAAGCCCGTGGACCCGGATCTGCTGGCGGCGGCGGTGGGAAAGATCGCCGAGGGACGGGCGCGCTGACCCTCGGCGCTCCCCTGTGACCGCGGCGTCCCTGCAGAACGCGTACCCATGTAGCACCGCGTCGCCGTCGTTGACAGCGGCGCGGGTGCCTCATACGTTTCTCGGTTGATTTCTCAATCAATCGACGGACGGGAGGGGAGCGTCATGGGCCAGGCCGACAGCGTGAAGGACGTCTTCGAGAAGCACATGCCGGAACGGCTCAAGGCGAAGCCCGACGTCGTCGCGAAGGTGAACGCGGTGTACCAGTTCAACATCTCCGGCCCCGGCGGCGGGCAGTGGTCGGTGGACTGCACGGCGCCCGGCGGGGCGGTGGCGAGCGGCACGTCCCCCGCCGCGAAGTGCACGGTCGCCTGCACGGACGCCGATTTCCTCGCCATCGTGAACGGCAAGCTCAACCCGCAGATGGCCTTCATGTCCGGCAAGCTCAAGATCCAGGGCGACATGGGGCTCGCGATGAAGCTGCAGCAGATCCTGACGTGAGCGGCGCCGGGAGCCTGGCCCTCGCCGGGGTCCGCGTCCTCGACCTGACGCGGCTGCTCCCCGGGCCGTACGCGACGCTCGTGCTCGCCGACCTCGGCGCGGACGTCGTGAAGGTCGAGGATCCCGCGGGCGGCGATTACCTGCGCCAGCAGCCGCCGCTCGCCGGCGGGGAGTCGGGCGCGTTCGGCGTGCTGAACCGGAACAAGCGCTCGCTCGCGCTCGACCTCAGGGCGCCGGGCGGCACCGCGGCGCTGCTCCGCCTCGCCGCGTGCTTCGACGTGCTGGTGGAGTCGTTCCGTCCCGGCGTGCTCGACCGGCTCGGGGCCGGGCACGCGCGGCTGCGTGAGGCGAACCCGCGCCTCGTCGTCTGCGCGATCACGGGGTACGGCCAGAGCGGCCCGTACCGCGACCTCGCCGGGCACGACATCAACTACTGCGCCCTCGCCGGTGCGCTCGCGTTGAGCGGGGGCGAGGCAGAGCCCTCGCCCATGCCGGTCCAGGTGGCGGACGTGGCCGGCGGCTCGCTCGTGGCGGTCGCCGGGATCCTCGCGGCGCTGTACCGCCGCGGGTCGAGCGGGGAGGGCGGCCTCGTCGACGTCGCGATGACCGACGGCGTCGTCGCGACGCTGGCGCTGCCGCTCGCGATGGCGTGGACGCGCGGCACCCCGCTCCGGCGTGGCGGCGAGCCGCTCTCCGGTGCCGCCGCGTGCTACCGCACGTACCGCACCGCCGACGGCCGCTTCGTCGCGCTCGGCGCGCTCGAGCCGCGGTTCTTCGCACGCTTCTGCGAGGCGGCGGGCCGGCCCGAGCTGGCGGCGCGCCAGCTGGAGGACAGCGGGCGTGGACCTGTCGCCGCGCTGGAGGCGCTCTTCGCGACGCGGACGCGCGACGCGTGGGCGGCGTTCGGCCGCGAGCGCGACGTGTGCCTCACGCCTGTGCTCGAGGGCGACGAGCCGCGCCAGGACCCGCAGCTCGCCTCCCGCGGCGTGTTCGCGCAGGTGCCGGGCAGCGCGATGCCCGCGCTCGCGACGCCGGTTCGCGTCGACGGCCCGCGCGTCTCGCCGGGGCTCGCGCCGGCGCTGGGCGCCGACAGCGACGCGGTGCTCGGCGAGTGCGGCTTCACGGACAGCGAGATCGGAGCGCTGCGCGAGGCTGGCATCGTCGGCGCGGCGCTGCCCCCGCGCCCGGGCACCCCCTCGCACGCTTGACACCATCGGGGCGCGCACTAAGACTTGCCGCGTGCGCGCGGCGGTCGCCCTCGGCCTCATCGTCCTCGCCCTCCTGGGCGCGGTGACGCCGCACGATCACGGCGGCAGCTTCGGCGCGCACGCCTGCGCCGCCTGCGTCGCGGCCGGAGCCGAGGAGGCGCGCGCCGCGACGCCGGACGTCGCGCCCCGCCGCGTGGTGTCGGTCGCGCTCGACGTCGCCGCGCCGCGGTCTCGTCCCGCCGGTGCGCCGCTCGGCGCGGTCCCGGGCCAGTCGCCGCCCGTCGCCTGACGAGGGCTGCCGCTCCCCGTCGTCGGGACCATGCCGTGGCGCGCGCTCGCGCGCCGAGGTGACCAGCACATGCACCCTCTGTTCATCGCGGCGCTCGTCGCTGCGACCGGCGCGCTCGCTGCGCCGGGAGAGACCGCCCCTGCGCCGCCGGCCTCCGCCGGGAGCGAGGAGGAGCGGAAGAAGCTCGAGGCGGACATCGCGAAGGAGCTCGGGGCCGCGCCGGGGGCGAGCGCCGCGCCGCCCAGCGCGGGTCCCGGGACGCCGCCCGCCGACGCGGGTGCGACGCCGGCGGCCCCGGCGCAGGGGCAGGCCGGCGGGAATCCATTCGCGCGCATCCTGCTCCTGCCCGACATCTCGGCGATCGGGAGCTTCGCGCTCGCGTGGAACCAGCTCGATGCCGGCGCGCTCTCGCCGCGGTCGGACCCGTTCGCCCCGGCGCACACCGTGCAACCGGTGTTTCAGGAGCTCGAGCTGGGGCTTCAGGCGGTGGTGGACCCGTACGCGCGCGCGGACGCGTTCCTCGCGTTCGGCTCGGAGGGCGTCGAGATCGAGGAGGCGTACCTCACGACGCTCGGGCTGCCGCTCTCGCTCCAGGCCCGCGCCGGGAAGCTGTTCGCGCCGTTCGGGCGCGTGAACCAGCAGCACGGGCACGTGTGGGACTTCGTCGATCGGCCGCTCGCGCTCGTGCGGCTCCTCGCGCCCGACGGCCTCAAGGGGCCCGGCCTCGACGTCGCCTGGCTCGCGCCGGTGTCGTGGTACGCGGAGCTGCACCTCGCCTACCTCGCCGCGGCGCCCGCGTTCGAGCCGAGCGAGCGGAACGGCGGGTACGCGCGGCTCGTGCAGTTCTTCGACGTGGGTGACACCTCGACGCTGGGCGTGGGGGTCTCGGCGGGGCGGCTCCAGGAGCAGGGCGGCGGCGGCTCGCGCGACCTCCTCGGCGCGGACGCCTACCTCAAGATCCGGCCGGCGCGCTCGCGGTCCTACGTGGCGCTCCAGGCCGAGGTCGTGGCGCGGCACCTCGACGGCGCGGCGCCGCCCGACGGTGCGGCACTCGCCATCGACGTCCCCGGGACGGCATGGGGAGGCTACGTACAGGCCGTCCTGCGCGACGGTCCGTACGTGGAGTACGGCGTGCGCGTCGAGCGCGCGCCCGCCGAGGTGGGCGGTGGAGAGGAGCGCGCGTCGCTCCTCGCCGCCTGGCTCCCGAGCGAGTTCGAGCGGCTGCGCGCGCAGCTCTCCTACGACCGGCTCCCCGGCGGCCGCGACGGGCTCGAGGCCCTGCTGCAGCTCGAGTTCGCGATCGGCGCGCACGGCGCGCACCCCTTCTAGCTCATGGTGAACACGATGCCGCTGCACCGAGCGCTCCTCCTCACCCTCGCCCTCGCATCCGCCGCTGCGCCGCGCCCGGCGGCGGCCGCACTCAAGGTCGTCACCACCGTCGAGGGGCTCGCCTCGCTCGCGCGCGAGGTCGGCGGCGATAGGGTCGAGGTGACGAGCCTGTCCCGCGGCGTGCAGGACCCGCACTTCGTCGACGCGAACCCGAACCTCGCGGTGAAGCTCCGCCAGGCCGACCTGCTCCTCGACGTCGGCCTCGACCTCGAGATCGGCTGGCTGCCGCCGCTCGTGAACCAGTCGCGGAACCCCGACATCCAGCCCACGGGGCGACGCCGGCTCACCGCCGCCTCGGTCGTGCAGGTGCTGGAGGTGCCGAGCGGGCCCGTCGATCGCAGCATGGGGGACCTCCATCCCGCGGGGAACCCGCACTTCCTGAACGACCCGCGCCGCGTGGACGGCGTCGCCGCGGCGATCGCGCGGAAGCTCGGTGAGCTCGACCCCGCCGGCGCCGCGACGTACGACGGGCGCCTCGCGGCGTTCCGCGCGCGCGTCGCGGAGGCCGGGCAGCGCTGGAAGGCGGCGCTGGCGCGGTACCAGGGGGCGAAGGTCGTCGCGCACCACAACTCGCTCACGTACTTCCTCGACTGGGCGGGGCTCGCCGCGGCCGGGTACCTCGAGCCCAAGCCAGGGACGCCGCCGCCGCCGTCGCACCTCGCCGAGCTGGTCGGGGTGGTGAAGTCACAGAACGTGAAGGCGATCCTGGTCGAGAGCTTCCACGACACGCGCTCGGCCGAGGTGGTCGCGCGGCACTCGGGGGCGAAGGTCGTCGCGATCCCGGGCGACGTCGGCGGGTTCAGGGACGAGCGCGGCGCGCTCGACCCCAAGGACTGGCCGGGCTACATGGACGCGCTCGTGCGGCTCGTCGCCGGGGCGCTGAAGTGAGCTCGGCGCTCGTCGCGCTCGAAGGCGCCTCGCTGGGCTACGGCCGCGACGTCCTCCTGCGCGACGTCTCGCTCGCGGTGAATGCCGGCGACTTCCTCGCGATCGTCGGCCCGAACGGCGGAGGCAAGACGACGCTCCTGCGGACGCTGCTCGGCGTGCTGCCGCCGCTCGGCGGGCGGCGCGCGCAGCCGGCGCCGCTGCGGGTCGGCTACGTGCCGCAGCGCGACCACGTGGACGCGTACTGGCCGCTGACCGTCGCCGAGGTCGCGCTCATGGGGCGCTACCGGATCGTGGGCGTCGGGCGGCGGCCCGGCGCCGCGGACCGCGCGGCGGTGGCGCACGCGCTCGAGCGCGCCGGCATCGGCGAGCTCGCGGGGCGCTCGTTCCGGACGCTCTCCGGCGGGCAGCGCCAGCGGACGCTCATCGCGCGCGCGCTCGCCGCGGACCCGCAGCTCCTCGCGCTCGACGAGCCGACGAACGGGATGGACCCCGGCGCCGAGCTCGACGCGATGGACGTGCTGCGCGCGCTCCACCGCGGCGGGACGCTCGCGGTGGTGATGGTGTCGCACCGGCTCGAGGCGGTGGCGAACTACGCCGCGACGCTCGCGTTCGTGGACAAGGAGCAGCACCTGTTCCGCGTCGGGCCGCTCGCGGAGATGCTCGCGCCCGACGCGCTGGGCGCGCTCTACGGACGGAAGGTGACGGTGCGCGAGGAGGCGGGACGGCGCTTCGTCTACCCGGAGGGCGGCGCGGCGTGAGCCCCTTCGCCGAGTTCCTCGCCGCGCGCGAGATCTGGCTGGAGCCGCTCCTCGCGTCGGTCGTCGCCGGGGCGCTGTGCGGGTTCCTGGGCGTGTACGTCGTGCTGCGGCGGACGGTGTTCGTGTCGGCGGCGCTCACGCAGCTCTCGACGCTCGGGCTCATCGCGGCGCTGCTCCTCGAGGAGGCGCTCGGGGTCGAGGTCGAGCACGCGGGGGTGCAGCTCGCCGTCGCGCTCGCCTTCTCCGTGGCCGGCGCGCTCCTCCTCGGGATGATGGTGCGCGGCCGGCGCGTGCCGGCGGAGTCGGGGGTGGGGGGCACGTACGTGCTCGCGGGCGCGCTCGTGGTGCTCGGGGCGAACCGGCTCGTGCACGCCGCGCACGACCTCAACGCGATGGTGTTCGGGAACGCGGTCGCCGTGCCGCTCGTGGACCTGCTGGCGCTCGCGGCGGTCGCGGCGCTGTGCACGGCGGTGCACGCGCTGTTCGCGAAGGAGCTCGTGTTCGTGTCGTTCGACCCCGAGACCGCGGCGGCGCTGGGCTACGACACGCGGCGCTGGGACGGGCTCCTGTTCGGGACGCTCGGGCTCGCGATCCCGGTCGCGGCGCGGGCGCTCGGGGCGCTGCCGGTGTTCGCGTTCCTCACCATCCCCGCCGCGGCGGCGCTGCTGCTGGTGCGGCGCCTGCGAACGGCGTTCCTCCTCGCGGCGGCGATCGGGCTCGTCGCGGCCACCGGGGGCTATGTCATCTCGTGGTTCCTCCAGATCCCGACGGGCGCGACGATGGTGGTGCTGGCGGGCGTGTTCGTCGTGCCGGGCGCGTTGCTGCGGCGGCGGTGACCCCGGGCGAGGCCGCGACGCTTCGCACCGGGCGGCGCCGCGCGGGGCGTGCTGTGATGTCGGCCATGGCTCGCTTCAAGCCGACCGCCGTCGCCGCCGACCTCGAGCGGCAGCTCCGTGCGGCCGGGACGCCCGCGCGCGCGGCGCAGGAGAAGCGGTACTCGGCGTGGCCGGGGCGGTGGTCGAGCGTCACCCTGCGGCCGCCGCGGCGCTCGACCGCTGGGCGGAGGACCCGGACTTCTGGATTCGCCGCGCCGCGCTGCTCGCGGAGTTCATCCCGCTGCGCGAGGGTCGTGGCGACTTCGCGCGGTTCGCGCGACACGCCGACGGAATGCTCGCGGATCCCGAGTTCTTCATCCGGAAGGCGATCGGGTGGGTGCTGCGCGATACGGCGAAGCACGACCCGGAACCAGTGGTCCGCTGGCTGCTGCCCGCGCTGCCCGCGCCTCGGCGCTCACGCTCCGCGAGGGCTCAAGTACCTGCCCCCCAGCACTTCTGCAGCGTTCCGCACCGCCGCGCGACGCGCTGCGAAAAAGCCCTTGACCAGAAGGGCCGCCGCGCGTAGAAACGCTGCCCCAACGACCTGACGCGGGGTGGAGCAGCCAGGTAGCTCGTCGGGCTCATAACCCGAAGGTCGCAGGTTCAAATCCTGCCCCCGCAACCAAACCCAGAGACAACGCGCCTCCTGCCGCAAGCAACACGGCCTCGGGGCGCGTTTCCATTTCTGCGAACACTCCCTCGTTGCCGTCATGGACCG
>JBJMQK010000469.1:0-4447 GCA_045802735.1 Anaeromyxobacteraceae bacterium
GTCCGGGCCGAGCCGCCGTGGTTCCGGCGACGCCCCTGATCCGGCCTGGATCGTGATCGTTCCAATAATGGAACAGTGATTTGCCTCCGCCCGGCTGGCGCGCGCCGCGGGACGATGGCAAAACTGCGTCCATCGCGGCCGGCACTCGAGCCCGCCGCCCGAAACGGAGAACGCACGATGAAGAAGCTCCTCGCCACGCTGCTCGCCGTCGCCCCTGCGCTGACCTTCGCCGGCCCGACCACCTGGAACCTCGACCCGACGCACTCCACGACCGGGTTCGCGGTGAAGCACCTCGTCATCTCGACCGTCCGCGGCGACTTCAAGAAGTTCACGGGCGCCGTGCAGCTCGACGACAAGGACGTGACGAAGTCGACCGTCGAGGCCACGATCGACGCCGGCAGCATCGAGACCGGCGTCGCCGATCGCGACGGCCACCTCAAGTCCCCCGACTTCCTCGACGTGGCCAAGTATCCGACGATCACCTTCAAGTCGACGAAGGTCGCGAAGGCCGGCAAGGACGCGCTCAAGGTCACGGGCGATCTCACCCTCCACGGCGTCACGAAGCCGGTCACGCTCGCCGTGACGACCTCCCAGGAGGTGAAGGGCATGTTCGGCGAGACGCGCCGCGCCTTCGCCGCGACGACGAAGATCAGCCGCAAGGAGTTCGGCCTCACCTGGAACAAGCTCGTCGAGGCCGGCCCGGCCGTCGGCGACGAGATCGCCGTCACGTTCGACCTCGAGGGCGTGAAGGATCAGCCGAAGACCGCGGCGAAGTAAGCCGCCTCGCGGTCGGACGTCAACGAGGGGTCGGCGCGAACCGCCGGCCCCTCGCCGCGTTCCGGAGCGCCGCGCGCGCGGCGTGATACCCGCACATGCCGTGAACGCCGCCGCCGGGGGGCGTCGAGGCGGAGCAGAGGAACAGCCCCGGCACCGGCGTCGACCAGGGCACCGCCCTCGCGACGGGCCGCACGATCGTCTGGGCGAGCGACATCGCGCCACCCCCGATGTCGCCGCCGACGAGGTTCGCGTCGTCGCGCTCCAGCGCGGCCGGTCCGCGCACCGCCCGCTCCAGCACCACCTCCCGGAACCCCGGCGCGAAGCGCTCGATCTGCGCCTCGAGCGCCTGCGCCGCGTCGCCCGCGAAGCCGTGCGGCACGTGGCAGTAGGCCCAGGCGACGTGCCGTCCTGGCGGCGCCCGCGTCGGATCGAACAGCGTCGGCTGCGCCACGAGCACGAACGGGCGCACCGGCATCCGGCCCGCGGCGGTGTCCCGCTCGGCGGCGGCGATCTCCTCGAGGCTCCCGCCGAGGTGGACGGTCCCGGCGCGCTCGCACCCCGCCGCGCGCCACGGGATCGGCGCCGACAGGGCGTAGTCGATCTTGAACGCGCCCGGGCCGTAGCGGTAGCGCGAGAGCGCCCGGCGGTAGCCGGCCGGCAGCGCCCCGCCGGCGACCGCGACCACCTGCCGCGGGGTGAGGTCGAGGAGCACGGCGCGCGCGCCCGCGAAGCCGGCGAGCGTCGCGACCGGCGCAGACGTGACGACCTCCCCGCCCGCCGCCGCGAGGATCGCCGCGAGCGCGTGCGCGATGCGGCCGGCGCCGCCCTGCGGGAAGGGCCAGCCCACCGCGTGCGCCGCCGCGCCGAGGAGGAGCCCGAACGCGGCGGTGGGCGCGCGCTCGAGCGGCCAGCACGCGTGCGCGGCGAGCCCGGCGAAGAGCGCCCGCGCGCGGCCGCCGGCGAAGCGCGCCTCGGCGAGCGCGCGCGCCGGCCGCAGCGCGGCGAAGCCGAAGCGCGCGAGCGCGACGGGGTGCCGCGGCAGGTGCAGCGGCGCGGCCAGCGCCTCGGCGGCGATGGCGTCGAAGGCGCGGGCGAGCGGATCGAAGAGCGCGCGCCAGGCGCGCGCGTCGCCCCCGAGCGTCTCGCCCGTCGCGGCGATCGACCGCGCGAGGAGCGCCGCGCTGCCGTCGTCGAACGGGTGCGCGCAGGCGACCGGCGGATCGATCCACCGCACCCCGTGCGCCGCGAGCGGCAGCGCCGCGAGGAACGGCGAGGCGACGGCGAGCGGGTGCACCGCCGAGCAGTGGTCGTGCAGGAAGCCGGGGAGCGTGAGCGGGAGCGTGCGCGCGCCGCCGCCCAGCGTCGCCGCGGCCTCGCGCACCTGCACCGTCCATCCCGCCCGCGCGAGCGCCACCGCGGCGGCGAGCCCGTTCGGCCCGGAGCCGACGACGATGGCGTCCGGTGCGCTCATGCGCCGTGGCCGGCGCCTGGGCCGCTCGCCCGCTCGCTCACGGCGGCGGGCGCCGAGCGTCGCGCCGCTCGCCGCGGGCGCGCGCCTTCTCGCGCTCGCCCTCGCGGGTCCGGACGGCGGTGCGCGCCTTCAGCGAGACGAGGAGGCGCCGGGTCGCCGCCGCGACCTCCTCGACGGCGCCGTCGAACGCCTCGGCGTCGAGCGTGGAGGGCTTCGCGAGCCCGCTCACCTTGCGGACGTACTGCACCGCCGCCGCGCGGACCTCCTCGTCGGTCGTCGGCGGCGCGAAGTTGTAGAGCACGCGGATGTTGCGACACATGTCAGGAATCGTAGACGCGGCGGGCCGCCCCGGCCACGCAACCGCCCGGTCCGCGCGGATCGGCACGGTTGACGGTGCGTCGCAGACCTCCGGACGGGGTGGCGCGGCGTCGTGTCGCTTCCCACGCCGCACGCAGGCGAACGGGTGGTCAGCCGCGCTCGCCCTGCGCGAAGAGCCAGCCGAACGCGACGCCGAGGAGGTCCGCGACGCCGCCCATGGTGAGGCCGCTGCGCGCGTACGCCGCGTTCCGCTCGCGCAGGAAGGCGAGGTGGTCGCCCTGGCGGACGCGCGCCTCGAGCAGCGCCCCGTCCTCGCGCAGCGTCGCGAGCCCTGCCGGCCCGCAGCGGTGCAGCGCCGTCGTGTCCTCCACCGTCTGCATGAGCCGCGCGAGCGCCGCGAACGACGCGGTGTCGCGGTCCGCGCCGGCGCGCGCCGCGGCGCGGTAGGCGGGCAGCGCCACCTCGAACACCGCCGGCAGCCCGGCGGCGACCTCGCCGAGGATGCCGCGCACGCCGAAGCGCGCGCGCGCGAGGTCGCCGTGCGTGCGCCGCGGCGCGATGAGCGCCTCGAGGTCGCGCGCGACCTCCGCCACCGCGCGCCGCACCGCGCCCTCGGCGCCCGAGCGGGCGCGCGCGCGCGCCATGAGCAGCACGCCGCCGAGGAAGATCGCCCCCTTGTGCGTGTTCGTCCCGAGCGCCGCGAGCATCCGCCCTTCGGCGCCGCGCGCGATCGCCACCTGCCGCGCGACCGGCTCGCCGCGCGCGAGCGAGCGGCACAGCTCGCCGTGGTAGCCCGCGACGAGCGCGATCGAGCGCTCCATCAGCGCGACGGAGAGGTCGGGGTGCGAGCCGGCGTCCTCGAGGTCCACGAGGCCGGGCTTGGGCGTGAGGTACAGCTCGGCGCGGAGGCCCTCGACGAGCGCGGCGGAGAGCCGCGCGAGGTCAGGGCGCGGCGAGCAGGAGGAGCGCGCTCCGGGCGAGCTCGTCCGTCGAGTGGCGCCGCAGCGCGATGCACTCGCGGGCGGGGGCGTCGCAGCACAGGCAGCGGCGAGGCGGGAGTCCGAGCGCGGCGCGATCAAGGGCGGCTCCTTCCGGCGAGTAGACGTCGAGGTCGAGGAGCCGGGCCGCGGCGCGCGAGGCCTCGATGGCGACGCAGGCGGCCTTCGCCGCGGCGGGCGCGAGGCCGACGTCCCACAGCGCGAACGGTCCGAGCGCGTCCACGCCGGCGTGGACCGCGCGCGCGTCGGCGAACGCCTCGGCGACCCGCACCGCCGCCCAGGAGAAGAGCGCGTCGGCGCCGCGCGGCGCCTTGTCGGCGCCGGGGATGGCGAGCGAGAGCGCGACGACGCCGCCGCGCGCCTCGCGCACGGCCGCGTCGAGGTGCTCCTGCCGCGCGTCGCGGGCGGCGAGGAGCCTACGCCGCGACGCGTCGCACGGTGTCGATGATCGATCCATCCCTGTACTCGATGACCGCGATGACCTCGTCCTCGAACGCGAGCGGACGGGGTGTGCCGGTGACGGCGTAGATCTCGCGCTGCAGCTCGCGGATGTCCTTCACCGGGACCTTGCGCCGGCGCAGCTCGGCCGCGAGGTCGGGGTGGCGCTCGCTCACCGCGATGCCGCGCTCGGTGACGACGACGTCCACGGTCTCGCCGGGGGTCGTGACGGTCGTGACCTCGTCCTTCACGATGGGGAGGCGCCCGCGGATCGCCGGGGCGACGATGATGGCGAGCTTCGCGCCCGCCGCCGTGTCGCTGTGGCCGCCCGTGTTGTGGAGCAGGTAGCCGTTCGACTCGGTGTTCACGTTCACGTTGAAGCCGACGTCCACCTCGGTCGCGCCGAGGATGACGCAGTCGAGGCGGTTCACCACCGCGCCCGCGT
>JBJMQK010000016.1:0-5485 GCA_045802735.1 Anaeromyxobacteraceae bacterium
CGCTGTGGACGAGGCCGGACGCGGCGCTCGCCGTCCTCGCCGAGAAGGACCTCGCCGCGCTCGGCTTCGGCGGCCGCCGCGTGCTCGAGGCGCACGTCGTCCGGATGGCCGACGCGTACCCCGTCTACGACGAGGGCTTCGCCGATCGCATCGCCACCGTCGCGCGCGAGCTGGCCGGGCTCCCGAACCTCGCGCTCGCGGGGCGGAACGGCATGCACCGCTACAACAACATGGACCACGCCATCCGGAGCGGCATGCTGGCGGCGGAGAACCTGCTCGGCGCGAGCCACGACCTGTGGGCGGCGGACCTCGACGACGGGTACCTCGAGCCCGAGGCGGTGGAGCGCCGGACGCGCTGAGGTCGAGCTGGATCGCGCCGCAGGCGCGCGGCAGGGACGGCGCCACGAAGTGGCGCTGGGCCCCTGCGGGCTGAGGCGGCGCCAGCCGCCGGATCGATGCTGGGCACCGGCGGCAGCTCGCGGAGCGAGCTCGCGCCGGAGGCGCCGCCGCCGGGCCCCGTGGCGAGCTTCGCTCGACACGGGGAGGGCGCAGCCCTCTCTTATGAAAAGTAGCTCGAGTGCAGCGAGCTGATGAAGAACGGCAGGATGAGCAGCGCCAGGATGAAGATGGTGAAGCTCGCCACCGACAGCCACGCCGTCGCCTTCGGGCCCGTCTTGAAGAAGAAGCGGACGTGCAGGAACGTCCCGTAGGTGAGCCAGGAGACGAGGGCCCACGTCTCGATGGGATCCCAGCCCCAGTAGCGGCCCCAGGCCTGGTTGCCCCAGATCGCGCCGGCGGCGATGGTCACCGTCCAGAAGATGAACCCGAACCCGGCGGAGCGGATGATGAGCGCGTCGAGCGCCAGGCCGCTCGGGGTGCGCTTCTCGATCCACTCGGGCACGCGCTTCCGCTCGTGGAGCAGCAGGAGCACCGCGCTGCCGAGCGACAGCAGGAACGCCGCCGCCGAGATCTTGGCGAAGATGATGTGGAACATGAGCCAGATGGAGCGCAGCGTGGGCGGCAGCTCGCGGCTCTCCGGGTTCGAGAAGAGGCCCATCGCCACGGAGAGGATGGCGAGCGGCATCACCACCACCGCGAGCGCGCTCCAGGCCGGGCGCCGCAGCAGCACGACGAGCAGCACGGCGATGGCGACCCAGGCGTTCGACGAGAGCACCTCGTACTTCAGCATGTACGGGCCGTGCCCGACGGCGACCCAGCGCAGCACGATCGCGGCGGCGTGCGGCGCGAGGCCCACGCCGGCGAGGATGAACCCCCAGCGCATCGCGCGCGCCTTCCCGAACACCACCGAGAACGTGAAGGCCACCGCCGCGCCGATGTAGAGCGCGACCGCGGTCCAGTGGAGGACGATCTCGAGGACGTAGCGGGTCACGGGCTCTCCTTGGGCGGGAGCCCGTGCAGCACCCGCGGGTCGATCGCGATCGGCGCCGCGCTGCGTCCCACCTGCGGCGGCTCGAGGAACTCGATCTGGTCGACGACCCAGCGGTCCTTCTCGCGCGCGAGGTGGTAGCGCAGGTGATAGGCGTCGGTGGACTCGTCGCCGACCTGCTTGCCGGTGCCGATCTTGAGGTCGCGGTAGTGCCAGCGCTCGTGCGTCTCGACGAGGATCTCCTTGCCCTCGTGGCGGAAGCCGTCGAAGCGGAGCTCGAGGAGCTGCGCGTCGAGGTTGAGATCGCCGTCGCGCTTCACGCCGATGAGCCCGGTGAGCTTGAGCGCGTGACGGTCGCTCACCACCGGCGCGGTGATCTCGGCGTCCGAGGCGCGATACGCCTCCGTGAGCCGCGTGATGTACGCGCGGACGAGCTTCTCGGCGTCGCCGTCGGAGAGCCGGCTGCAGCCCACGACGAGGAGCGCGGCGGACGCGGCGAGCAGCGAGAGGGAGCTTCGCTTCACGATCGTGCCTCCTTGCACAGGGCCTCGAACCGCTCCGCGAAGAGCGGCGCGAAGCGCTGCGGGCGCAGCGCCACGACGAGGTGGTCGCGCTCGGCGAACACGCCCGCGTCCACCGGGACGAACCCGAAGAGCAGGGCGATGCCGGCGATCGCGATGGCGACGCCGGCGAAGAAGAAGGGTCGGCTCGGGTCGTGGCTCCCCCAGAACTGCGCCCACCACGGCAGCCCGACGAGGCGCAGCGCCTCGCCGCCCCCGAGCGGCAGCTCGGCGCCGGGGACGAGCTCGCCCACGACGAGCAGCGCGGGCCCGGCGAGGAGGCGCGCCTCCACCTTCTCCGGGCGCCCGGCCGCGACCGGGGTGCGGAAGCGCACCTCGCGACCGCCCTCGAGCAGGAGCCGCCCGCGGTAGTCCTCCTCGCGCTGCTCGAGATAGACGTACCGGGCGTCCTCGCCGGCCGGGGTGCGGTAGGCGAGCACGAGCGCCGGGCCGTGGGCCTGCAGGATGTAGATCGACTTCCCCGCGCCGGCGTCGAGCGGCGCGTTGATGGCGATGTCGCGCACGTCGGGCGCGCCTGCGCCGGCGAGGGCGACCTTCGCGGCCACCTGCTGGAGCGCCCCCGACGCGTAGCGCGTCGGCAGGATGGCCTCGAGCCGGAGCGGCGTCGGGAGCGCGAACGGCTGCGACAGGATCCCGCCGCGCTGCATCTGCCAGGCGGACGCGTCGGCGGGGAGCGTCTCGCCCTCGAGCATGCGCACGCCGCCGTCCCGGAAGAGCAGGAGGCGCCCGATCCCCGCGACGACGACGAGGAGCAGGCCGAAGTGGAAGATGGGCGATCCCAGGAGGCCCGCGCGGCCGCTGCGACGGAAGCGGGGCGCCACGGGGTACGCGTCGGGCGGGAGCGGCAGCTCGCGCCGGTACGGGGCGCGCGCGAACCACGACGCCTCGAGCGGCGCGCCCCACACGCGGCGCAGCCGCCGCCACTGCTCGAGCTGGACGGCGACGAGCGAGAAGAGCGCGAGCGAGAGCAGCGCGAGGAACCAGCCGCTCGTGAGGATCGCGTGCAGCCCGAGCGTGCGCGACACCGGCGAGACCGCCGGCCAGCGCCCGGCGAACTCGGCCACCGCGGCGGCGTCGGGCTCCTGCGGCAGGAGCGCCGCGAGCGCGACCGCGCTCGTGAGGCCGGCGACCTCGGACACGACCACGATCGGACGCCGCAGCAGCTTCGACGCCGCGCGCCAGCGGGCGCCCAGGCCGCGCGGGGGAGCCACCGCGGCGACGGGCGCGCTCACGGCTGCGGGCCGGGCTTCGCGGCGGCCGGCGGCGGCGTCGGGACGTGGTGCTGTCGAAGGTGGCATCGGGTGCAGAGGTCGTTGTAGGCGAGGCGCAGCGCGGCCTTCGGCTTCACCGCGTGCGGATCGTGACAGGTGTGGCATACGACGCGACGGCCGGCGAGCGGCAGGCCCTCGGCCCCTTCCTTCTGCTCGACGTCCACCGGATGCGTCCCGTGGACGAAGGTGTGGCAGCGCGCGCAGAGCGCGTTCGGCGCCGCCTGGAGCGCGCCGGCCGCGCCGGACGCGCTGCCTTCGGCGTGGCACCCCTGGCACAGCGGGCGGCCGCGGTAGGCGTGCACGTCCTTCACCGCCGCGACCTCGGCCGCGGGGTAGCTCACCGGCTCGGGGCCGCGGCGCGGGCTCCCGGCGCAGGCGGCGAGGAGCAGGAGGAGAGCGCGCCGCAACATCACCCTCAGGCGCTGCGCACCTGCCGCTCGGGGGCGACGCCCTTCCGCACGTCCTCGGCGGCGATCTCGGCGAGCATGCGCTTCACGGAGTCGGGCATCTCGGCGCCCTTCGCCATGTGGTGCATCTCCTTGCCGAGGTAGCTCTCCTCGATGAGGAGCTTCAGCACGCGCACCATGAAGCTGCGCTTCCAGGTGGAGAGCTTGTCGAGGTTCAGGAACTTGTCGTGGAAGAAGTGGCCGGTCGCGCGGTGCAGCTCGCCGCGCATCTGGTCGATCGTCATCGCGTCCGGCTTCACCACCGGCTCGACGAGGTTGTACTTGCGATAATCGGTCGTGGCGACGCGCGACGCGAGCCCGCTCTTCTCGTCGAGGGTGATGTCGGCGTACGGCCAGGGCGTGATGGCGAGGAAGAACGCCATGTCCGGCCCGTACCACTTGGCGAGCTCGACCGTCTTGCGGATCGACTCGACCGTCTCCTCGGGCGTGCCGAGCACGAACGAGGTCTCGCTGACCATGTCCTGCGCGTTCACGAGATCGATCGCCTTCTTCGACTCGGCGACCTTGATGTCCTTGTTGTAGAGGTTGAGCGTCGACTGGTTCGTCGACTCGACCCCCAGGTAGACGTGCGAGATGCCCGCGTCCTTGTAGCGAGGCATGATCGCCTCGTCGCGCAGGATGTCGTCGACGCGCGTCTCCATGAGCAGCTCGACGCCGGTCTTCCGCTCGATGAGCAGGTCGAGGATCTTCGACCAGCGCGCCGGGTTCGAGGTGGGCGTCTCGTCGGACAGCATCGCCACGCGGACGTTGTAGGTGTCGCGGAGGTGCTCGAGCTCCTGCACGAACTTCATCGGGTCGCGGCCGCGCCAGGTCCGCTCCCAGAACTTCTGCTGCGAGCAGAACGAGCAGCGCTGGCCGCAGCCGCGCGCGCTCGAGGTGATGGCGAGGCGGCCGGCGGGGCTCGGGCGGTACCAGTAGAGCGGCCAGTCGATGAGGTCCCAGGCCGGGATGAGGCTGTCGAGGTCCTGCGTGAAGCGGCGCGGGGGCGCCGAGACCGGGTGCCCACCCTTGCGGTAGGAGACGCCGTCGATCTTCGCCCACGACGTCTCGTCGGCGGCGCCGGCGATGACGGCCCGCACGATCTCGCCGATCGTGAGCTCGCCCTCGCCGCGCACGACGAGATCGACGTTCGGATCGTCGTCGAGGATCTGCTCCCAGCAGAACGTCGGGTGGACGTTGCCGAGGACGGTGAGCGTCTCCGGATTGAGCCGCTTCGCCGTCGCGAGCAGCTCCCGGCAATCCGGCTCCATCGCCGTGATCGCGCCCGTCGCGACGATGTCGGGCTTCCAGTCGGCCATCTCGCGCGCGATGTCGGCGTGCGAGTGGAACATGCTCATGGCGTCGTAGATCCGGACCTCGGCGCCGGCTGCGCGCGCGTGTCCGGCGAGGTAGACGCAGGAGAGCGGCATCCACACACCCGCCGCCTCGACGACCCCGGAGTGGTAGGGCGGCGTGACGAGCATCAGGCGCGGGCGAGCGTTGTTCATGCAGCCTCCGAGTGACGTCCCTGAATGTGAGGACAGAGCGCGAACCCTAGCACGATCGGGGCCAGCTTCGGATCGCTCAACTACCCGGAACCAGGGACGTAGCTTCTCTTGACCTTGCGCAAGGGTTGCGCCGACCCCGCCTCCTGCGCGCAAAGCGGGCGGCATCGCACAGGCGCGCGGGGTCGGAGGGGACCCGTGCTAAAGTCTCGCCGCCATGCGCGAAAAGCTCACCATCCTCAATGCCTTCGTGCACGACGTCGCGACCGGCACCTGGATCGCGTCGCTCGTCCTC
>JBJMQK010000021.1:0-2812 GCA_045802735.1 Anaeromyxobacteraceae bacterium
GACCGCCACGCGCCGGTCGAAGAGCCCGAAGCGGAACATCGCGCGGAGGATGCGCCGCGCCTTGTCGTCCACGAGGCCCGCGGCGACCTCCCCGCGCCGGACCGCGTCGAGGAGCGCCGAGCCGAAGTACCTCCCCGACGCGAGCTCCTGGTCGAGGCCCGCGGTCGCCGAGCCGGACGTGCTGTGCGTCCCGCCGAAGTCGCTCATCACGAATCCGTCGAACCCCATCTCTCCCTTCAGGATCCCGTTCAGCAGGAGCGGGTCCTCGCACGCGTACACGCCGTTCACGCGGTTGAAGCCGCACATGACCGTCGCGACCGCCCCGTCCCGCACCGCGGCGTCGAAGGCGCGCAGGTACAGCTCGCGCAGCGCGCGCTCGTCGACCCGGGCGTCGACCGTGAAGCGATCGGTCTCCTGGGTGTAGACGGCGTAGTGCTTCGCGTCGGCGAGCACGGGATGCTGCTGGATCCCCTGGACGAGCGGCACCGCCAGCGTCGACGCGAGGAGCGGGTCCTCGCCGAACCCCTCGAAGTTCCGGCCGGCGAGCGGGTTCCGCGCGACGTCGAGCGTGGGCCCGAGCAGCACGTTGTGACCCGTGGCGAACGCCTCGGCGCCGAGCACGTCGCCCTGCGCCCGGGCGAGCGCCGCGTCCCACGACGCCGCGAGCGCGATGGGGGCCGGGAGCAGCGTGGCGCGCCCGCCGTTCACGTGCTGGTACGGGATGCGGATGCCGGCGGGGCCGTCGGCCATCGTCAGGGCGGGGATCCCGAGCCGGTCGATGGGCGCGTTGTAGAACCCGTAGGCGAGGCACCACTCGCCGGTGGCGAGGTCGATCTTCTCCTCGAGCGACATCTCCGCGAGCAGCAGCTCGGCGCGCCGGTCGGGCGGCAGCGCCGCATCGGTCCACGGGGTCGCCGCCGGCGGCGGCCGCGAGGACGTGAGCGACGGGCCGTTGCAGACGATGTCGTCGCTCACCGCCGCCCGCGGCGCCGCCATCGCGACGGCGAGCATCGCCGCGAGCAGCGCGCGACGAGGGGAGCCTAGAGCCTGCTCTAGGGCCGGAGCTGCCACGCCCGGACCCAGTCGACCTGCATCCTCGTCGTGCTCGCCGCGCGCGCGCCGTAGCCGGCGGCCGGGACGTCGCCCGCCCAGGTGTGGTGCTCCACCTCGCACGTGAGCTGGATGCTCTCGCTGCGCTGCGACACACCGTCCGTGACGGTCCACAGCGGGATCTGGTCGACGTAGAACGTGTAGCTGGTCGCGGTCCACAGGACGGCGTACGTGTGCCACTGCCCCTGGATCGGCGCGGCGCCCGGCAGCTGTGTGACGTGGTTGCGGTTCTGTCGGTCGGGGCCGTACCCGTCCCAGTTGACGTTCAGCGCGGCCCAGTCCGCGAGGTGCCACCCGCCCTGATCGGTGACGCGGTGCTCGACGACGTCGACCTCCGCGCCGGCGCGCGCCGGGTCGCCCTCGGGCTGACCGTTCGTCGGCGACTGCAGCCAGAACGCGCACCACTCGCCCGAGGCGTCCGAGAAGCGGATGCGCGCCTCGAAGAACCCGTAGGTGAGCGCGGCCTTGCCGTCGGTCGTCAGGAACCCGGTCTTGTGCACGCCCGCCTCGGTGTACGTCGTGACGGTGAGCGTGCCGTCGGAGACGGCGACTGCGTCGGGCGTGTTCGTCGCGTCGCGGCGGATGACCGTGTCGGGGGTCCACTTCGTCGTGTCGAGGCCGGAGCCGTCGAACTCGTCGTGCCAGGCGAGCGCGTACCCCGGGAACGGCGGCGGGAGCTGCTCCGGCGTCACCTGCGGCGGCGTGGGCGATCCGGCCGGCGGCGGGGGCGGCGATTCGGGCCGCGGCGCGTCCACGGGAGGGGTCTGCGCCGGCGGCGCGGGCGTCTCGGGTGGCATGAGGCCGCAGGCGGCGAGCGCGAGGACGCCGAGCGCGGCAGGGAGGGCGGTGCGCATCATGGCGGCACCCCGTTGCCTTGATCCGCAGCGTCGCTTCCGCCGCCATGAAGAGATCCGGCGCCTGGCGGCGCCTCAGCCCGGGGGGAGAAACTCTCCCCCCGAGACCCCCCATCGCGAGGGTCAACGCGAGTGATCACCGCCATCAGTAGAACCCCCAGTTGATGCCGACGGCCAGGACGCCGTTGCGGTCGCGGTAGCTCGGACCCCAGTCGTAGTACGTGACGAAGAGGCTGCCCGGCGCCCAGGTCGAGCGGCCGAAGCCGTAGACGACGCGCCAGCGCGGCGTGCCGAGCGGCCCCTCGAGGACGCCCGGGACGGTCCAGCCGATCCCGCCCATGACGAACCAGTCGCGCGCGACGACGAGGTTGAGGCGCGCGCTCAGGTACGGGCCCCCGGCGAACGGCGCCGTCGCCGCGGCCATGGGCGCGAGGCACAGCGCCGACGCCACGCACCAGCGCGGCAGCCGGTACCCGGCATTCACCTCCGCGCTGTGGACCGCGAGCCCGTCCTCGGGACGGATCGGGCCCCAGTTGTCGACGTGCAGGAAGAAGGTCCCGTCGTGCCAGTCGTCGTAGCCGATCCCCCACAGCAGGCGCGACGGCCCGTGGTCTCCCCGCGACTCCGGCGTCGCCTCGCCGCCGATCCGCAGGAACGTGTAGCGCCACGGCCACAGGGTCGCGACGCCGCCGGCCGTCGGCCCGTCGATGCCGCGGTACGCCGCGAAGAAGGTGCCGTAGAGGCGGAACCCCGGGATGGGATCGGGCGCCGCCGGGTCGGGCGCGAGCGCGCCGGGGCTCGCGGGGCCGCGGCCCTCGACCTCGGCCGTCGCGGCGCAGGCGGTCGCC
>JBJMQK010000066.1:0-6133 GCA_045802735.1 Anaeromyxobacteraceae bacterium
CGCTGTCGTCGAGCACGCTCTCGGCGCCGAGCTTCTGGGTGAACCCGGCGACGGGCATCCACTACACCGTCGCGGTCCAGACGCCGCAGGAGCGCATCCGCGACGCGGGCGACCTGCTCGCGACGCCGCTCTCCGGCGCAGGGAGCACGGCGCCGGCGCCGCGCAACCCGGGCGCGCCGCCGCCGGGCGAGGCGCCGGCGCAGGCGCCCTACCTCGGGTCGCTCTCCACCCTCCATGCGCGCACGAGCCGCACGTACATCGCGCACGATACCGTGCAGCCCATCGTCGAGGTCCAGCTCGCGGCGCAGGGGCGCGATCTCGGCGCGGTCGCGACGGACCTCCAGCGCGCGATCGACGGGGTGAAGCTCCCCCAGGGCGTCAGCGTCAAGCTGCGCGGCCAGAGCGAGAGCATGTTCACCGCGTTCGGGCGCCTGGCGCTCGGGCTCGTGCTCGCGATCGCGCTCGTCTACCTCCTGCTCGTCGTGCTGTTCCAGTCGTGGACCGACCCCTTCATCATCATCGTCGCCGTGCCGGGCGCGCTCGTCGGCATCCTCTGGATGCTGGCCCTCACCGGCACGACGCTCAACGTGGAGTCCTTCATGGGAGCCATCATGGCGGTGGGGATCGCCACCTCGAACAGCATCCTGCTCGTCTCCTTCGCGAACGATCACCGCGCCGCGGCGGCGGAGGACCCGGGCGCGATCGCGGCGATGGTCGAGGCCGGGCGCACCCGCCTCCGCCCGGTGCTCATGACCGCGCTCGCGATGATCCTCGGCATGCTCCCGATGGCGCTCGGGCTCGGCGAGGGCGGCGAGCAGAACGCGCCGCTCGGGCGCGCGGTCATCGGCGGGCTCCTCGCGGCGACCGTGACGACGCTCTTCCTCGTGCCGCTCGCCTACGGCGCGCTGCGCCGGCGGATGCCGGCGAAGCACGCGCTCGACCTGACCTTCGCGCGCGAGCTGGGCGAGGCGCCGGCGCACGACCCCGCGGGCGCGAGGGCGTGACGATGGGCGACCGCCGCCGGGCCCGCAGGCTCACCGCCGTCCTCGTCGTCGCCGCGCTCGTCGCGCTCGCCGGCGCCGCGCTCCTCACGCTGCGCCGCCACCGCCGCGTGGCGGCGGAGCGCGACGAGCTCTCCCGCGCCGCCGAGAGGGGCCCGAAGGTGCTCGTCACGCGCGTCGCGCTCGCGCCCGGCGAGCGCGCCGTGACCCTCCCCGGCGACGTGCGCGCCTTCTGGCAGACGACGCTCTACGCCAAGGTGAACGGGTACGTGAAGGACCTCGCCGTCGACAAGGGCGACCGGGTGAAGAAGGGGCAGGTGCTCGCGCGCATCGCCTCGCCCGAGACCGACCACCAGGTCGCGCAGGCGCGGTCGACGCTCGCCGTGCGGCAGCGCACGGCGGGGCGGGCGCGGCTGCTCGCGCCCAAGGGGATCATGACGCAGCAGGAGCTCGACCAGGCGTCGAGCGACCTCGGCGTGGCCGAGGCCGAGCTCAGGCGGGTGCGCTCGCTGCAGGACTACGAGGTGCTGCGCGCGCCGTTCGACGGCGTCGTGACGGCGCGCTACGTCGATCCGGGCGCGCTGCTCTCGTCCACCGGGAGCGGCCAGGCGGTGGTGGAGGTCTCGTCGCCCGACCGCGTGCGGGTCGTCCTCTACGCCGGGCAGGACGTCGCGCCGTTCGTCCGCGTGGGTGACGCCGTCGAGGTGACGATCGATCAGCTCCCCGGCGTGACGATCGGCGCGCGCGTCCAGCGCACCGCCGAGGCGCTCGATCCGCGGAGCCGCTCGATGCTCGTCGAGGCCTGGCCGGAGGACGCGCCGGTGCGGCTCGTCCCCGGCACCTTCGCGCACGTGACGCTCCACGTGAAGGTGCCGCCGCTCCCGACGGTGCCGGCGGAGGCGCTCGTCGCGCGCGGCGACAAGCTCGCCGTCGCGCGGGTGGAGGACGGGCGGCTGCGCTTCGTGGAGGTCGAGCCGGGGTTCAACGACGGGCGGGTGCTGCAGATCCGGCGTGGCGTGGCCGAGGGCGACGTCATCGCGCTCTCGCCGCCCTCCGACCTCGGGGACGGCGCGCCGGTCCAGCCCGCGGAGGCGCCGCGGAAGGGGAGCGGGGCGCCGGCCGCGCGCGCCGCGCGCGGACCGCCGCGGCGGTGAGCGCTTCCCCATCCGTTCGCCCTGAGCGTAGCGCAGCGGAGTCGAAGGGCGGCGCTTCGACTCCGGCCGCTGCGCGGCCTACGCTCAGCGTGAACGGACCATCCCCTCAGCCCCGCGCGCCACCGAACGCGGCGCGCGCGCGCTCGTGGCCCTGGCGCAGCTCCGCCGCAAGCGATCGGACGGCGAACACGTCGAGGCCGAGCGCGCCCGCGCTCTGCGCGACCTCGCGCCCGGCGCGCGCCGCGACGGGGGGATCGCCGAGCAGCGCCAGCGCCGAGGCGAGGCGCACGGCGTGGAGGTCCACGAACTCCGGGTCGGCGGGCACGGCCTCGTCGTGGTGGCGCACGCAGAGCACGGTCAGGTACTGCGGGAGCCCCCACGCCTGGTGGGCCTCGCCGCCGACCTCGACGTGGACGCGGTCGAGGGCGCGCGCGAGGCGCTCCGGCGCGGGCGGCGGGACGCGGCCGTCGGCGACGAGGCCGCCCAGCGCGCGCAGCGCCAGCGAGAGGCCCACGTCGTGGAGGAGACCCCCGAGGTAGGCGCGATCGGCGCGCGCGCCGGGCCGCGAGAGCGCGAGCGACGCGGCGGCGCCGCCGACCGCCACCGAGCGGCTGAAGATGGCGCGCCAGCGCTCGCCGACGGCGGCGCCCTCCGCCCGCACCCTGGGCGAGAAGAGCGACCGCGCGGCGACCGCTGCGGTGACCTTCGCCACCTCGGAGAGGCCGAGCCGCGCCACGGCGTCACGCACGGTCTCGATCTCCATGCGCCCGCGGTACACGGGCGAGTTCGCGACGGAGAGGACGCCGGCGCTGAGCGCTGGATCGCGGGCGACGAGCCGCGATAGCTCCGCCACGTCGGCGCCCGGGTCCGCGACGACGTTCAGGACCTGCAGCGCGATCGAAGGGAACGACGCGGCCTCCGGACGGCTCGCGGAGAAGCGCTCGAGGATCGCCGCGGCGAGCGCCGCATCCGCGGCCTCCTCCTCGTCGGAGAGCGGCGCCGGCTCGGCCGGGACCTCCATGGCGAGCGCGGTGGCGAAGCGGGCGAACGGATGGACCTCGTCGCTGGCTGCCGCGAGCGCCGGCTCGGGCGCCGGAGCACCGCCGCTGCCCTGGAGCTGGGGCTCGCGCGGTGCGGCCGCGCGCGCGACGCGCGCCGCGGCCTCGCTGCCCGCCTCGCGCGCGCCCGCCCACCGCCTCCGCAGCGCCGCGAGCCAGGAGAGCACGCATCCGGCTTACCACCGTGAGACACGAAGGGTCAAAGCACATCAGTTGAGGGGCTCGTCCGGCATCTCCTCGGTCTCGGTGGCGAGCGGCGAGGCCTGGTGGTGGACGAGCTTCCAGCTCCCCGCCTCGCGGACGAACACGTTCGTCGCGACCAGCTCGCCGCCGGGTACGTGCTCGCGGCAGACGACGATGGCGGTGTCGCCGAGGACCTGGGCGAAGGCGTGGCTGCAGCCGATCTCCGGGGAGCCGGGGCCGTTCAGGATCGCCCGCCAGCTCTCCATCACCTCGTCCCGGCCGCGCAGCGCGTCCCAGCCGGGATGCACGCACATGACCGGCGCCTCGCTCGCCCACACGGCCTCCATCGCCGCGATATCGCGCGCCGAGAAGGCCACGTAGAACGCGCTGTTCGCGTCCAGGACCTCGAAGTCACGCGACAATGTCACCTCCTCGGGCGGCAGGGAAATGAGCGCGACCCCGCGCAAAGTCAAGGGAAACGCCGCCCTTCGCGGGGCGTGCACCCGCGAAGCGAGTAGCCCGCCGCGAGGACCATGCACAGCTCTGGGCGCGGTGCACGGCACCCGGGAGCGTGAACGATGCTGGGCACCATCCTGGTCGTCGAAGACGACGCCGACATCCGCGCGGCGCTCTCGTCGATCCTCGGCGGCGAGGGCTACGCGGTGTTCTGCGCGAACGACGGGTGCGAGGCGCTCGGGGTGCTGCGGAGCGGGCTCCGCCCCGACGCGATCCTCCTCGATCTCATGATGCCGGTGATGAGCGGGCCCGAGTTCCGGGCGAAGCAGCTCGAGGACCCCTCGCTCGCGCGCATCCCGATCGTGATCCTCACCGCCGACAGCCGCATCGCCGACGTCGCCCGCGCGCTCGGGGCGGCCGCGTCCTTCGCGAAGCCCTTCGAGCTGGCTGACCTGCTCGCCACCGTGGCCCGGCTGAGCCCCGGCGCCGGCAGCGCCGTCCCGGCATGAAAAAGCCGCCGCGGGGCAAGGAGCCCCGCGGCGGCCGATTTCACCCGTGCTGCTTCCGCCTACCCGTGCTTCGTCGCGAGCTTCGTGGCGAGCGACGGCGCCGGAGCGCCGAGGCCCTCGGCAGCGTGCGGGGCCGCGCCGAGGTGCGGGCCGGCGTCCGGCGCGTAGCCGAGCACGCCCATCTCGCCCATGTCGGCGCCGTTGATCTCGTCCTCGGCCGAGATGCGGTTTCCGACGATCTTGCCGACGATGAAGAACGCCAGCGCGGAGACCGGGGCGACCCACAGGTAGTTCGCCGCGATGCCGACGAGCTCGGCGCCGAGCTGCCCCGCGTCGCCGTAGAAGAGCCCGGTCACGCCGCGCGCCACGCCGTTCAGGCCCTGGCCGTAGGTGCCGTTCGCGAAGAGGCCGAGCGAGATGATGCCCCAGGTGCCGTTCACGCCGTGCACGGCGATCGCGCCGACCGGGTCGTCGATCCTGAGCTTCGAGTCGATGAAGACCGCCGCGAGGATGACGAGGACGCCGGCGATGGCGCCGATGAGGGCGGCCGCCCAGGCCGAGACGAACGCGCAAGGAGCCGTGATGGCGACGAGGCCCGCGAGCATGCCGTTCGCCATCCAGCTCGGATCCGCCTTGCCCCACTTCGCCTTTGCGTAGAGGAAGGACGCGAACGCGCCGGTCGCGCCGGCGATCATCGTGTTCACGGCGACGACGGTGAGGCGCGTGTCCATCCCGGAGAGCGTCGAGCCGGCGTTGAACCCGAACCAGCCGAAGGCGAGGATGAACGTGCCGGTCATGACCTGCGGGATGTTGTGCGCCGGGATCGGGTTCACGCGGCCGTCGGGGCCGTACTTGCCGAGGCGGGGTCCGATCATCTTGCCGAGGACAATGGCGATGACGCCGCCCGTCATGTGCACGACCGAGCTGCCGGCGAAGTCCACGTGGCCGTGGCCGAGCCCGAAGTTCGCGCCGAGCTGCGAGAGCCAGCCGCCGCCCCACACCCAGTTCGCGTACAGCGGGTAGATGAGCATCGAGATCACGAAGCTGAAGATCACGAACGACGAGAACTTCCAGCGCTCGGCGCAGGCGCCGGTCGGGATCGTCGCCGTGGTGTCCATGAAGACCATCTGGAAGAGGAACGTCGCCGCGACACCCGCCGTGAACGTCGGCAGCGGGTGCAGCATGAACCCCGTCGTCCCGAAGAGCCCGAAGGGCTTCCCGAACAGGTTGATCGTGAACTCGTTCGACAGGATCGACGGCTCTCCGAACACCGCGCCGACGCCACCCATCTGCAGGCCGAACCCGACGAAGTAGAAGCCGATGATGCCGATCGCGTAGACGAGGAAGTTCATCCCCATCGTGTGCGCGACGTTCTTCGCGCGGGTGAGGCCGGTCTCGACGAGCGCGAAGCCCGCCTGCATGAACATGACGAGGAAGCCCGCGACCATCGTCCAGACGATGTTCAGGGCGTTCTGTGTGTCGGCGAGCCCTTTCGCGAGCTCTGTGATCGTGGGGTCGGCCATTTGGTCTCCGGTGGTGAAAGGCGCTTTCCGGGACACTGCACCCCCTGTGCCGCACTGCGCAGTCGCGAGGTGTGCCGGCTTTTCGGGCGATCGCACGGAGCGGGAGCGCAGCGCCGCGCGAAACGCGGGCGCAGGGGCGCTCGCTTTTATGGCAGCGCCCGGTTCACGTGAGCCCCGGCGGTCTTCCCGCCGCCATAGACGAGCTCCGCCGCCTGGCGGCGCCTCACTCCCGGGGGAGAAACTCTCCCC
>JBJMQK010000176.1:0-14630 GCA_045802735.1 Anaeromyxobacteraceae bacterium
GAGCTCGAGGAGCTCATCCCCGAGGACCAGCGCTTCGAGCCGTCGCGCCCCGGCAAGAACCTCGTCCTCTCCATCGACTGGCGGCTGCAGGAGTTCGCCGAGAAGTTCTTCCCCGCCACCGCGGGCGTCGTCCTCGCCATGGACGCGAAGACGGGCTTCATCCTCGCGCTCGTCGATCGCCCGGCGCCCGATCCCAACAAGCTGTCCGGCCGCATCACCCGCACCGAGCTCAAGGCCATCCGCGACGACCCGCTGCGGCCCGAGCTCTTCCGCGCCATCCAGGAGCACTATCACCCGGGGTCGACGTTCAAGGTGGTCACGTCGATCGCCGCGCTCGAGGAGGGCGCGCTCCGCCCCGGCGGCACGGTGTACTGCCCGGGCCACTACACGCTCGGCGGCCACCGCTGGCGCTGCGACAAGGAGCGCGGCCACGGCAACGTCGACCTCGAGCACGCGCTCGGCGCGTCGTGCGACGTCTTCTACTACGCGCTCGGCGACCGCCTCGGCACCGACCGCATCGCCAAGTGGGCGCACCTGCTCGGCCTCGGGAGCCCGACGGGCTTCGACCTCGGCGGCGAGATCTCGGGCGTCATGCCCGACGAGGCGTGGCACGACCGTCACCTCAAGGGCGGATACCAGCACGGCATGTCGCTCAACATCTCGATCGGCCAGGGCGACGTGAACGTCACGCCCATGCAGCAGGTCGTGCTCTACGGCGCGCTCGCGTCCGGCATCGTGTGGAAGCCCCAGGTCGTGCAGCGGGTGGAGGACCCGAGCGGCGAGACGGTGCAGACCTTCGCGCCGGTGGAGCGGATGCGGACCCCGATCAAGCAGGAGACGCACGACGCCGTCGTCGAGGGCATGCTCGCCGCGGTGAACCAGCCGTTCGGCACCGGCTACGCGCAGCGGCTCAAGGACCTCGACATCGGCTCCGGCCCGATCGTCATGGCGGGCAAGACCGGCACGGCGCAGGTCGTGAAGCTCGGCGCGAAGCGGCTCAAGGCGTCGCAGGTGACCTACTTCGAGCGCGACCACGCCTGGTTCGCCGCGTTCGCGCCGGCGAACGACCCGGAGATCGTGGTGGTGGTCCTGAACGAGCACTCCGGCTTCGGCGCGTCGAACGCGGCTCCGACGGCGAGCGCGGTCATGCGGCGGTACTTCGAGCTCAAGAAGGCGGACGCGCTCGAGCGCGCCGGCCTCCCCGCCGCGCAGCCCGCGGCCGCACCCGCGGCTCCGCGGCCCGGCGACCGCGCCGCGCCGCCGCCATCTCGGCACGCGCCGCAGCTCGACGTGCCGGCCCCGCCCGCCGGCGCCGAAGAAGGAGAGAAGCGTGGCGCTTGATCTCTCGCTCCCGCGCGCCGGGCTTCCGTCCGCGCACCGCCGCGCGTTCGCGCACTACCCGTGGCACGTCGCGTTCCTCGTGCTCGCCATCGCGTCGATCGGCGTCTGGAACCTCGCCTCGGCCTCGCGCAGCGCGCACGCGCCGGTCTGGATCTCGCAGCTCTCCTGGATGGGCGGCGGCGCGGCGCTGGCGCTCGCCATCGGGCTCGTCGACTACCGCCGCTTCATGCGCGGTGCGTACGTGTTCTGGGGCTTCGTCGTCATCCTGCTCGTGCTCGTGCTGGTGAAGGGGCGCGTCGTCATGGGGGCGCGGCGCTGGCTCTCCATCGGCCCGATGAACCTGCAGCCGTCGGAGCTCGCCAAGATCGCGGTGGCGCTCGCGCTCGCGCGCTGGTTCCACATGGACGCGGGCAAGCGCAAGGACGGCTACGGGATCTTCTCGCTCGCGGTCCCCGCGTTCCTCACGCTCGTCCCGGCGCTGCTCGTGCTGAAGCAGCCGGACCTCGGCACCGCCCTCATCGTCGTCTCCGTCGGCGCGACGATGATCCTCTTCGCGAAGGTGCGCTGGCAGGCACTCGTGGCCGTCATCGCGGTGGTGCTCGCCGGCGCGGTGTTCGCGTACCCGCACCTCAAGCCGTACCAGCGGAAGCGCGTCGAGACCTTCCTCAACCCCGAGGGCGACGTCCTCGGCGCGGGCTACCACGCGACGCAGTCGATGATCGCCGTGGGCTCGGGGCAGGCGCTCGGCAAGGGGTGGGGGCAGGGGACCCAGACCTTGCTGTCGTTCCTCCCCGAGCAGCACACGGACTTCATCTTCTCCGTGTGGGCGGAGGAGCACGGCTTCGCGGGATGCCTGCTCCTCATCGCGCTCTACTACTTGCTCGTGGCGTCGGCGCTGGGGATCGCGGGGAACGCGCGCGATCGGTTCGGCCACTTCCTGGCGGTGGGGGTGACGGGGCTGCTCTTCTGGCACGCCTTCATCAACATTGGGATGGTGACGGGCATCTTGCCCGTCGTGGGCGTGACCCTGCCGCTCATGAGCTACGGCGGCTCGTCGGTCATCGCGGTGCTCGCCGGCGTGGGGCTCCTCAACAACGTCGCGATGCGGCGCTGGGTGAATTAGGCGCTGCGCGACACGACGAAGCACGCGAGCTTCGTGTCGCTCGCCCCGACGTGATCGGTGAGCCAGCGCCCGAGCCAGGTGGCGACGCGCATCGGAGCGAGCCCCGGGCCGCCGCGCCCGTGCTCCGCCGCGAGCTCGTCGAGGTCCGACAGGAAGCGCTCGTGTTGCGCGGCGTGCGCCTCCTGCTCCGGGTAGCAGAAGTCGCGCATCCATGCCTCCTCCTCGCCGAAGTGCGCCGCCGCGTAGCGGCGCAGGTACGCGAGGAGGGCGCCCACCTCCGCGGGCGAGCGCTTCGAGAGGCTCGAGACGAAGGCCTCGGCGGAGCGGAAGAGCTCCTGGTGCTGCGCGTCGATCTCTTCGATGCCGACGGCGAGCGCCGGCGTCCAGGCGATCATGTCCCCCCCGGGGCCTACGCGTCAGGCGGGCTGCATCGCCTTCTTCACGGCGTCGACGAGCTTCGACTTCGGCACGGCGCCCACGATCGTATCGACGACCCGGCCGCCCTTGAAGACGAGCAGCGTCGGGATGGAGCGGATGCCGTACTTCTGCGGCACCTGCTGGTGCTGGTCGATGTCGAGCTTCGCGACCTTCACCTTGCCCTTGAACTCGGTCGCCACCTCCTCGACGGCGGGGGCGATCGCCTTGCAGGGCCCGCACCACGTCGCCCAGAAGTCGACGAGCACGGGAGTCTCGCTCTTCAGCACTTCGTTCTCGAAGGTGCCGTCCTCGAGGTGGATCACGTCGTTCGAAGCCATGTAGGGTTACTTAGTCGAGCCTCGCCGCCCTGGCAAGCAGCGCGGCGAGCGTGCTAAGTTGCCGTCCCCGCGTCACTTCTCGCACCGGAGGCACGCTCGAGCATGGCGGCGCTGTTCTTCGTCTCGCAAGCGGCGCTCGACGCCTGGGCCGAAAGCGGCAAGGTCGAGCTCGACGGACCGGTGATGGCCCTCGCCGGGCGCGGGAGCGGTCCGCGCTACGCGCTCGAGCCTGCGCTCCACTTCCTCAAGGTGGTCGGTGCCGACACGGACCCGAACGCGCTCGTCGGCAAGGTGAAGCGCGAGGCCCGCCTGCGCGAGGTCGGGGGCGAGTGCCTCGGCGCCTCGGTGGTGCTCGGCGACGTGGCCTACGAGGTGGAGCCCGGGTTCGTGTGCGACGCGAGCGAGAGGCTGCCTGCCCGCGCGCCGGGCAGCGCGGCGCCGGCGGACGAAGCGGCGCGGGAATTGACGCGCTTTCTGCTAGAGAATCCTTCGTGACCGCGGATCGTTAGATCCTCGAGGAGAGCCCCGCAGCATGAGCGTCTCGATCATGAGGTTCGCCGTCGCGCTGTACGCCGCCGGTGCAGCGGCCTACATCCTGTTCTTCGCGCGCCCCCAGCACGTCCGCGCCGCGCCCGCCGGGATGGCGTTCGTCCTGGCCGGCTTCGTCGTGCACCTCGCCTCGATCGGGTTCGCCTGCGCCGAGTTCGGCGGCCGGGAGTTCTTCACCGTGCGCGGCGGCCTCAGCATGCTCGCGTGGGTGGGGGCGGGGGCGTTCCTCCTGCTCATGCGCAACTGGCGCATCCCGGCCATCGGCGCCTTCGTGCTCCCGCTCGTGCTCGTCGCGGCGCTCCCCGCCGCGGTCGGGCTGGGCCCGAACTCCACCGGGACGATCCCGGACTCGATCCGCGGGCCTTCCCTCACCGTCCACATCACCTCCGCGACGGGCGGCGTCGCCATCTTCGCGATCGCGTTCGGCGTGGCGCTCATGTACCTGCTCCAGGAGCGGGAGGTGAAGGGCAAGCACTTCGGCGCGCTCTTCTCGCGCCTGCCGTCGCTCGACGCGCTCGACCGGCTCAACCAGCGCCTCGTGCGCTCCGGCTTCGTCGTCTACACGGTCGCCGTCGTGACCGGCGTCGTGGTCGCGAGCAAGGTGAACAAGGAGACGGGCGCCGCCGCCTGGCCGCTCGACCCGCAGCTCCTCGGCTCGATCTTCGTGTGGATGCTGTACGGCGCGATGGTCCAGCTCCGCCACGTCGGCATCCACGGGCGCAAGTACGCGCTCCTCACCCTCGCCGGGTTCGCGCTGGTGCTCGGGACGCTCGTCGCCCCGATCGCGCTGCCGAACCTCATCAAGCACGGGACCCTGCAGTGAGCGAGGTGTTCCTCGTCGGCCTGTCGCACCACTCGGCGCCCATCGCGGTGCGCGAGCAGGTGGCGCTCTCGGGCGATGCGCTCAAGTCGGCGCTGACGGGGCTGCGCCAGACCCCCGGCGTGCGCGAGGGCATGGTCATCTCGACCTGCAACCGCGTCGAGGTGTACGTGCTCGCCGACTCGATCGAGCCGGCGCGACGCTTCTTCCTCGATCGTGCGCCCGCCGCCGACGGCCACCTCTACGAGCGGCACGACTCGGAGGCGGTGCGCCACCTGTTCCGCGTGGCGTCGAGCCTCGACTCGATGGTGCTCGGCGAGCAGCAGATCCTCGGGCAGGTGAAGGAGGCGTACGGGCTCGCCAGCTCGGCCGGCGCCGCCGGGTCGTTCGTCTCGCGCCTCTGCAACCGCGCGTTCGCCACGGCGAAGCGGGTCCGCAGCGAGACCGACATCGGCCGCGGCGCGAGCTCGGTCTCGCAGGTCGCGGTCGAGCTCGTCGCGAAGATCTTCGGCCACCTGCGCGACCGCGCCGTGCTGCTGGTGGGCGCCGGGAAGATGGGCGCGCTCTCCGCGAAGGCGCTCGCCTCGCTCGGCGCCGAGCGCGTGCTCGTGACGAACCGCTCCGCCGATCGCGCGCACCACCTCGCGGAGACCGTCGGCGGCGAGGCGCGCCCCTGGGACGATCTGCCGGCGCTCCTCGTCGAGGCGGCGGTCGTCATCGTCTCGACCGGCGCGCCCCACTACGTGCTCACGGCCGAGCTGGCCCAGGCGGCCATGAAGGCGCGGCGCGGCCGCTCGCTGTGCTTCATCGACCTCTCCGTCCCGCGCAACGTCGACCCGCGCTGCGCGGAGCTGTCGAACGTCTACGCGTACGACATGGACGACCTGCAGCGGGTCGTCCACGCGACGAAGGACGCCCGCGCCGGCGAGGCGCTGCGCGCCGAGGGGATCGTCGAGGCCGAGGTTGCCGCCTTCGCGCAGGAGCGCGAGACGCGCGCCGCGCTGCCGGTGCTCGCGGCCCTGCGCCGCCGCGCCGAGGAGATCGCGCTCGCCGAGGCGGAGCGGACGCTCGCGCTGGTGGGCGGGAAGCTCGACGAGAAGGGGAAGAAGAGCGTCGAGGCGATGGCGCGCGCCATCGTGAACAAGCTGCTCCACGGGCCGACCTCGCGCCTCAAGCAGGCGGCCTCCAGCGGCGACAGCGCGCTCCCTGGCGCTGCCGCCGAGCTCTTCGGCATCGAGGACGACCCGGGCACCCAGGCCGCCGAGGCCGAGGGCCCCTCCGCGCCCGTGATGGCGCTTTCGGAGAAGAGATGATCCGCATCGCGACCCGCCGTAGCCCCCTCGCCAAGTGGCAGGCGAACCACGTCGCCGGCCTGCTCCGCGCCCGGGAGCCCGGCCTCGAGGTGAAGCTCCACGAGCTGCTCACCAAGGGCGACAAGATCCTCGACGTCGCGCTGGCGCGCGTCGGCGGGAAGGGCCTGTTCGTGAAGGAGATCGAGGACGCGCTGCTCGCCGGCGATGCCGAGATCGCCGTCCACTCGATGAAGGACCTGCCCGCCGTCCTCGCCGACGGCCTCGTCATCGGTGCGGTGCCCGAGCGCGAGGACCCGCGCGACGCGCTCTGCTCGCCGAAGCACGGCACGCTCGCCAGGCTGCCGCAGGGCGCCCGCGTCGGGACCTCGAGCCTGCGGCGCGCGGCCCAGCTCATGGCGCTCCGCCCCGACCTCCGGATCGAGGTCATCCGCGGCAACGTCGAGACGCGCCTGCGCAAGGCGTCCGAGGAGCTCGACGCGGTGGTGCTCGCCTACGCGGGCCTGCGCCGCCTCGGGCTCGCCCAGCACGCGACGTACGTGTTCTCGCCCGAGGAGATGCTCCCGGCGGTCGCGCAGGGCGCGCTGGCGCTCGAGGCGCGGAACGGCGACGCGGCCACGCTCGACCGCCTCGCCGCGCTCGACCACCCCGAGACGCGCCAGCGCGTCGAGGCCGAGCGCGGGCTCCTGCGCCGGCTCGAGGGCGGCTGCCAGGTCCCCATCGCCGCGCACGCGACCGTCGCCGCGGGGAAGGTCACGCTGCGGGCGCTCGTGGCCTCGGTGGACGGCAAGAAGGTCATCCGCGGCGAGCGAAGCGGCGCCGCCGCCGAGGCGCGTTCGCTCGGCGAGGCGCTCGGAGACGAGCTGCTCGGGAAGGGCGCGGCCGAGATCCTGAAGGAGCTGGAGGGGGTCGCAGCAGGGGTTCCCCACTAGCGCGGCGCTTCGACTCCGGCCCGCTGCGCGGGCCTACGCTCATGGCGGCTATCGGTCGAGTTGATTCGCGGCGTCTCTTTTGCCGCCATGATCACGATCCGGCGCCTGCGGCGCCTCAGCCCGGGGGGAGAAACTCTCCCCCGAGACCCCCCATCGCGAGCGTCACTTCAAGTGAGCAGCGCCAGACGGACGAACGTGGCCCTCTCCCTCTCCGGCCGCCGCATCGTGCTCACCCGCGCGGCGGGCGCCGACGACGCGCTCGCCGCGCGCCTGCGCGCCCTCGGGGCGGAGGTCGTCGAGTTCCCGGCGATCGCGCTCGGCCCCCCGACGTCCTTCGCCGCGCTCGACCTCGCGCTGGTCGACGTCGCCCGCGTCGACTGGATCGCCTTCGCGAGCGCGAACGCGGTGGAGCGGGCCGCCGCGCGCGCGGCGGAGCTCGCCATCCCTGCGGCGGCGCTCGCGCGCCCCCGGCTCGCGGCGGTGGGGCGCGCCACCGCCGAGCGCGTGGCGCTGCTCCTGCGTGCGCCCGACCTCGTGCCCGAGGTGGCCACGGGCACCGCCCTCGCCGCCGCGCTCGCGCCAGAGGTGCGCGGCAGGCGGGTGCTCGTGCCTCGCGCGGAGGAGGGGCGCGCCGAGCTCGTGGACGGCCTCGCGGCTGCCGGCGCGGAGGTGATCGCGCCCGCCGCCTACCGCACCGTCGCAGCCGATGCGGCGTCGCTCGTCGCCCTCGGCGAGCTCCTCGACGCGGGGCGCGTCGACGCGGTCGTCTTCGCCTCGCCGTCCGCCGTCCGGAGCGTCGTCGCCGCGCTCGGCGCGGCGCGGCTCGCCCGCGCCGCCGTCGCGGTCATCGGCCCGACCACCGCCGAGGAGGCGCGGGCCCTCGGGCTCGTCGTCGCGGTCGAGCCCTCACCGCCCGGCGCCGCCGCGCTGGCCGAGGCGCTGCGCGTCGTGCTCGGTCCGCGCGAGGCTGATGGCGCTGCACAGCTTAAGTGAGGCTCGCGATGAGGGGTCTCGGGGGGAGAGTTTCTCCCCCCGGACCGAGGCGCCGCAGGCGCCGGATCTCCTCACAGCGGCGGGCAGTGACGCTCGAGGTTCAGATGGACTGAGCGCCGCTGTGAACTCGGAGCAAAATGGCTCCGCGTGCGGAATCCGTCCCTGCGGCGGCGCTCCTCCGCCACGCGGGGCCCCGAGCCCCCATTGCGGCGCGCGTCACGCATCGCGTCAAAGCGCTTCGCGACGGACGGTTCGTGTGACTCGCCCGAGGGCGCGGCGTATGGTGGAACATCTCATCGTACGCGGGACGCTTCCTCACGCCGCCTCGCTGGGCGCCCGCGCGGACCGGAGGCCAGCCATGGCGGGCGAGCAGGGTGCAGTGGAAGGGGAGCGCGTCCACGACGGAGGGCCCCTCGCGCGCCTGCTCGCGTCCGCCAGCGTCTCGCGCGGCACCCAGTACGCTGCGTCCGCGTCACTCGCCTTCCTCGCCTCGATCTCGGCCTGGGCGCTGCACTCGACGCTTGGCGCGTTCGACGTGCTGCTGCTCCTCGCGGCGATCACCGCGGCCTCGCTCCACGGCGGCACCGGCCCCGGCCTCTTCGCGGTCGTGCTCTGCTCGCTCGCGTACGCCCCGCTGCACGGCGGCCCGAGCGCGGCGTGGCTCGAGGAGCCCGATCCCGTCCACCGGCTCCTCTTCTTCGTCGGGTTCGCGGCGATCGACGTCTGGGTGGCGGGCGCGCTCGGCGCGACCTGGCGCCACAGCCACGCGCGGCGGCGGCGCGCGGAGGCGCGCGCCAACGAGCACCGCATCGCGGCCGATCTCGGGGTGCGCGCGCTCGCCGAGAACGACATCGAGGCGCTGCTCGGGCAGACGCTCGGGGCGGTGCAGGAGGCGCTGCACTGCGACTCCGTCACCATGCTCGAGCTCGCGCCGAGCGGCGACGCGCTGCTGCTGCGCAAGGTGGCCGGGATCGGGACCGCGCTCGTCGGCGCCCGCTACACCGCGGCCGAGGCCCCGCTCGCGTTCCGCACCATCGCGGCCGGTTCGTCGATCGCGATCGAGGACCTCAGGGCGCACGGCGACCTCGCCTCGCCGGTGCTCGTCGCGAACGGCGTCGCGAGCAGCATCACCGCGCCGATCGCCGTGCCCGGCCCGGGGGGCAAGCCGCTCGGCATCCTCGGCGCGCACTGGCGGGAGCGGCGCTCCATCAGCGGCGACGACGTGAGCTTCCTGCGGACGGCCGCGAACGTCGTCGGCACCGCCGTGGTGCGGCTCCAGGCGGAGGAGCGGCTGCGCGATCAGTTCGAGTTCCTGCGCGCGATCGCGGCGAGCCTCGCGGAGGGCGTGTACGCGGCGGACCGCGCCGGCCACTTCACGTTCGTGAACGACGCCGCCTGCCGCATGCTCGGGTACACGCGGGCGGAGCTGCTCGCGCGATCGCTCGCCGACGTGGCGCGGTCGCCACAGGCGGGGCGCCGCTGCGCCGAGGAGGCGATCCTCGAGGTCGTCGCCGGTGGCCAGGCGGTGCAGGCCCAGGACGACGCGTTCCTGCGCAAGGACGGGACGCTGCTGCCGGTCGCCTACACCGCGTCGCCGCTCTGGCGGGGCGGCGAGGTCGGCGGCGTGGTGGTCGCGTTCCAGGACTTCACCGAGCACGTCCGCGTCGAGGCCAAGGAGAAGCTCCTCTCCGAGGCGAGCCGGCAGCTCGCGCTCACGCTCGACCTCGACGAGACGCTCGCGCGCGTCGCGCGCGTGACGGTGCCGGCGCTCGGCGACTGGTGCCTCGTCGTCGTGAAGGACGAGCTGGGACGCCCGCGGCGCGTCACGACGGCCGCCGCCGATCCGGCGCGCGCGGCGGCCGCGCGCGAGCTGCTCGAGCGCTACCCGGTGGACCTCGCCGCGTCGCACGGCGTCGGCCGGATCCTGCGCACGGGCGAGCCCGAGCTCATCCCCGAGATCACCGCGGACGACTTCGCCGACGGCGACGAGCGCACCCCGCGCGAGAACATCCTGAAGCGCGTCGGCCTGCGCTCCTACGTCGGCGCGCCGCTCGAGGTGGGCGGGCGCGTGCTGGGCGCGCTCGCGTTCGGCATCTCGGAGGGGCCACGGCGCTTCGGCCCGGACGACCTGCACCTCGCGCAGGAGCTGGCGCGGCGCTGCGCGGTCGCCATCGAGAACGCGAGCCTCTACCGCGCGGCGCGCGAGGCCACGCGGGCGCGCGACGAGGTGCTCGCCATCGTCTCGCACGACCTCCAGACGCCGCTCGGCGCGCTCCTGCTCGGCGCGTCGATGGTGGAGAAGCTCGCGCCGCAGGGCACCGAGGGCGAGCCCCTGCGCCGCGCCTCGTCGACCGTGCGCCGCGCCGGCGAGCGCATGCGGCGGCTCGTGCACGACCTCGTGGACCTCGCCGGGCTCGACGCGGGGCGGCTCTCGATCCGCCCCTGCGCGTGCGAGGCCTCGGCGCTCGCGCGCGAGACTGCCGAGGCCCTCGCGCCGCTCGCGGCCGAGGCCGAGGTGCGCGTCGAGGTGGACGCCGACCCCGTGCCGCTCGCCTGCGACCGGGACCGGGTCGGCCAGGTGCTCGGGAACCTCGTCGCGAACGCGGTGCGCGTGACGCCACCCGGCGGCGAGGTGGTCGTGCGCGTCGCGCCGGGCGACGGGGAGGTGGTGTTCATGGTGACGGACACCGGTCCCGGGATCCCGACGGACGAGCAGGCCCGCATCTTCGATCGCTGGTACCGCGGGCGGAACGCGTCCTACGCCGGGCACGGCCTCGGGCTCGCCATCGCGCGCGGCCTGGTCGAGGCGCACGGAGGTCGCATCTGGGTCGAGAGCGTCCCCGGGGCGGGCGCGACGTTCGCCTTCGCGCTGCCCTTCGGGACCGGCGCGCACGCCAGCGCCGCTCCATGAGGGGCGCGCCAGCCCGGGCGGGGCCCGGGCGGGGGATGTGGCGCGGCCCCACCGCAGACATGATCCCGCGGTGAGGTCCTCGACGATGACCAAGGAAGAGGCACCCGGTGGATACGTCCGCCTGCTCGTCGCGCTCGATCACGACGCCGGCGGCGACGGCCCGGAGGACGAGTGGCTGTGGGCGGAGCCGCTCGGGTCGAGCCGCTTCCGCGTGGAGAGCACGCCCTTCTTCGCCTACGGGCTCTCGCACGGCGACGTGGTCCGCGCGGACGAGCGGAGCGACCTCGCCCACCTCGAGGAGGTCGAGCGGAAGAGCGGTCACCGGACGCTGCGCGTGGCCCTCGACGCGGACTGGGACCTCGACCGCGGCGAGGTCCAGCGCTTCCTCGACGCGCTGCTGACGCTCGGCTGCACCTACGAGGCGATGCCGCCGAAGATCGTCGCGCTCGACGTGCCGCCGGAGGTCGAGGTGGCGGAGGTCATCTCCCGCCTGCAGACCCAGGTCCACGACGGCGTGCTGGTCTGGGAGTGGGCCGACCCGCGGCCGAGCTAGCGGTTCCGCGCTTCGCGGCGGCCGGCGCCTCGGCCCGGGCCGCCTTGCGGGCGCGCTTCTTCGCGAGGAAGCCGGTGCGGCGCCGGTCCTCGTGGACCTGCTCCTGGGTGGGGCGCGGCTTCGGAGGCGGCGGCTTCTCCTTCGCCTTCGGCTCGAGCGTCCACCAGAAGAGCCGCTTCACGACCAGTGTGGCATAGGCGCCGGGCGGGAGGGTGAACGCGACGTTCACCCGCAGGCGGCCGCGGTTCAGCTCGTCGTCGCTCGGCTCGCTCACGACGAGCTTCCCCGGCGTGACCACGAGCGTCCGCTCCTCGGGATCGAAGTGGATCTGCGTCGTGCCGGGCACGCGCAGGCTCTCGAGCGTCATGTCCTCGCGGCCGAGGACGGACAGCGCGGCCCGCTCGACCGCCGGGTCGTCGAACTTCGTCAGGGGCGAGAGCAGCGGGAAGGTCTTGTTGCGCAGCGTGCGCGACGCCTCCGGGTGGAGCGCCCGCGTGAAGAGCAGCGTCCCTGCCTGGTAGCGGATCGAGGCGAGCGAGGCGACGCCGACGACGTCGCGCAGGTACGCCTTCACGCCCTCGTTCCAGAGCCAGCTCTGGTACGAGAAGACCTGGAGCCCGCGCCAGCGCGGCTCGGTGCGCAGGAACGCGCCGAGGAAGTCGTCCGGGTGGAGGCGCAGCCAGCGCAGCACGGGGGCGTAGCGCTCGGCGCCGGGGTAGGGGTTCTTGAGGCGCCAGTCGCCCCAGTGCTCCTTCCAGAACGTCTTCACGCGGGCGTCGTCGGAGCGGTCGAGCTCGCTCGGGCGGCCGAGGAAGTTCTTGAGCGCCATCTCCGCGTCGCCGCGCATGAGGTCCTTCACGAGGAACCCCTGCCCGTGCTTCAGCGAGCCGAAGCGCTGCGAGTCGAAGTAGTTCACGACGCCGAGGCGCTGCACCTCCGCCACCGACGCCGGCAGGCGCCCCAGGTCGTCCTCGCCGAGGTCGCGGACCGTGACGGCGAAGCGGTTCGACGTGGTGTTGACCGCCGAGAGCGGCGCGTCGGTGCGGCCGAGGGGCTTGAGGCGCAGGTCGGGGTCCTGCAGCTCGACGGGCTTGCGGTGCACCGCGACGAGCTGGGTCGTGCGCCCCTGCTTGTCCTTGAGGCCGCAGTACGAGACCTCGGCCGGCTGCACGCCGGCGCGCGCCGCGATGCGCTCCACCGCCTCGAAGGTGGAGAGCTTCTGCTTGTCCATCAGGTACACGAAGAACGCGCCGCGCGGGGCGGGGTCGAACCGCCACGACTCGGTCACGGAGAAGTCCTCCGGCCGCTGCTTCAGTCTCATGGAGAGGTTCCCGCCGGGAGAGCGCTAAGCGGCGCCCTTCTCCCGGTAGAAGAGCACGATGGTGAGGCAGTGGAACTCGTTGTCGGAGGACTGCGCGACGACGCGATCCACGACCTCGAAGTCGGCGTTCGAGCGGAGCCAGCGCGTGACGTTCTCGCCGATCTCCTCGCGTTCCTTCGCCTTCGTCGCGGAGAAGACCTTCACGCCCGTGAACCGCACCATCCCCTGGTCGGACCCGCTCACCATCACCCCCGAGGGAAAACCGTGCAAGTATGTCATGCCCGATTTTTGAGTGTCAAAGAGATTGAGCGGTAAACCACGATATCGCCTGCAGAAAATCTGACCCTGTCGCTCTCGAACGGGGATCGCGCTGCCGCCCCACGGGCCGCTGGATAGATTCGCGCGACGAGCCGGGTGGACGGCCCGGGAGGCGAGATGGAGCCAGGCAAGAAGGGTTTCGCGGTCGAGTTCATCAACCGCATCCGCACGATGGACCCGGCCGTGCTGAACGCGCTCATCCAGCGCGAGGCGGGCGAGGACCTCGCGCAGTTCTTCCTCTCGTACAGCGCGCGGCTCATCTCGCGCGACCCCGAACGGGTCATCGAGAACACCTCGAGCCTCATGCTCATGGGCTATCTCATCCGCGCCGCGGAGGAGATCGACGAGCGACGCAGGACCGCGACGGCCTGAAGCGCTTTCGCGACTAGCCGGGTCGTGTTAATCGGCCGGCATGCTCATCGACGTCCACGTCCACAGCCACCACACCCCCGGCTGCACGCTCGCGCCGCGCGACGTCGTCCGCCGCGCGAAGGAGGTCGGGCTCGACGGCGTCGTGTTCACCGACCTCAACAACCTCGACGGCCTCGAGGAGATCCGCGCCGCGGGGCGCGAGGAGAGCTTCCTCGCGCTCGTCGGGACGGAGCTCACGACCGACCACGGTCACTACCTGTGCTACTTCCCCGACCCGGCGAAGGTGCCGGCGCCGCCGCAGATGTTCGGGACCACGCCGTGGCCGGTGCGCGACGTGCTCCGGCGCGTGCGCGAGCTGGGCGCGGTCGTGGTCGCGGCGCACCCCTACGACAAGACCATCGAGCGCCCGAGCGGCGACTTCATCTTCACGCTCGAGGGGCTCGACGCGCTCGAGGGCCTGAACGCGCGCCGCAAGGGCCCGGCGAACGACCTCGCCATCGAGGCCGCGGACCACATGACGCTCCCGTGCGTTGGCGCGTCGGGGGCGCAGCCGACGCTCGACGACATCGGAAAGGCGGCGACGCTGTTCCGCGACCCGGTCGCGACCGAGGCCGACCTCGTCCGCCAGATCCGCGCGCACGCGGTGTTCTGCGTGGCGATCGGCGCGCCGCCGCCCGCCGCGTCGGATCGGCGCGGCAACGACCGGCGCGGCCCCGAGCGCCACGGCGATCGCGACCGGCCTCGCGGCGGCGGCGGCGGCGATCGCCGCGGCCCGCGCCGCGGCGGCGGCGGGCGAGACCGCGACCGGCGCTAGGGCGTCCTCCGGCTTCGCTCCGCGCCGCGAGGCGCGGACCTCAGCGAGGCAGCCAGCTCACGAGCTTCCCGTCGCTGAACGACGCGCGGCGCCGCCCCTCGGCCCACGACCACTCCTCGCTGCTCGACGGTCGGTCGATCACCTTCTTCTCGGGGTAACCCCAGGCCATCTCGACCGCCTGCGGCACCATGCCCTCGAGCGGCAGCTTGCGCGCGATGGCGGAGCGCTGCGGCGGCGGGAGCGCCTGCAACGCCGGCGACGGGTCCACCGTCCCGAGCACGCGCTCGAGCTCGAGGCGCACCGCGTCCGCGTCGGCGAGCGTCTGCGGGAGGACGACCACGAGCGGCCGCGCCTCGCCCTCCATGCGCAGGTAGACCCACGGGTGATAGCGTGGGGTCATCACGACCCGCTTCGCGATGAGGAAGCCGGTCGGGAACTCGACCTTCTCGATCCGCACCACGGCGCCGGGGAGGATCACCCGCTGCGCCTCGGGCGGCGTGATGGGCTGGCCTCCCGTC
>JBJMQK010000500.1:0-8600 GCA_045802735.1 Anaeromyxobacteraceae bacterium
TCCGTCGGCGCGGTGGCGGCGACGGCGGTCGCCGGCGCGGCGCCGGTGCTGGCCCCCGACGTCGCCTCGGGTGGCACCGCGGAGTTCGCGCTCGCCCACGGCGCGATGGGCGCCGTGCTCGTGCTTCACTGGGGGCCCGGCTGCGCCGGCCCGAACGCGTGCGAGCGCGAGCACCTCGCGGTCTACGCCTCCCTCGCCGGCGCGGCGCTGGCGCGCGCCCGGGCGGGCGCGGCGCTGAACGAGGCGGCCTCGCGCGACGCGGCGACCCTCGCCGCCATCCGCGACGGCGTGGTGGCCATCGACGGCGACGGCGTGGTGCGCGCGCTCAACGACGCCGGCGCGGCCGCGCTGGGCCTTCCGCGCGAGCAGCTGCTCGGGCGGCGGATGCGGGACGTCGTCGGCCTCGGGCCGCTGGCGCAGGCGCTCGCCGCCGCGCCGAACCTGCTCCTCGACGTCGTGACGCTGCCGCGCGGCGACGTCACGGTGCGCTCGCAGCGCTACGACGGCGGCGTCGTGGCGACGCTGCGCGACGTGGCGACCGAGCACACGATCGCGCAGAAGATGGTCGGGTCGGTCGCGCGCTACACCTTCGATCAGCTCGTCGGTGCGGCGCCGGGGCTGCGCGACGTGATCGAGGACGCGAAGCAGGTCGCGCGCTCCGAGATCCCCGTGCTCATCTGCGGCGAGAGCGGCACCGGGAAGGAGATGCTGGCGCAGGCGATCCACAACGCCTCGGCGCGGGCCTCCGGGCCGTTCCTCGGGATCAACGTCACCGCGATCCCCCGTGAGCTGCTCGAGAGCGAGCTGTTCGGCTACGAGGGTGGCACCTTCACGGGCGCGCGGGCCGCGGGCCGCGCCGGCAAGTTCGAGCTGGCGGGGAACGGCACGCTCCTCCTCGACGAAATCGGGGACATGCCGCTCGAGATGCAGAGCAAGCTCCTGCGCGTCCTGCAGGAGCGCGTCGTCCAGCGCCTCGGCAGCGCGCGCGACATCCAGGTCCGGGCGCGCATCATCGCCACGACGCACCACGACCTCCTCGAGGCGGTGAACGCCGGGCGCTTCCGGCTCGACCTCTACCACCGCCTGTGCGTCTTCCACCTCCGCCTCGCGCCGCTGCGCGAGCGCAACGAGGACGTCCGCATCCTCGTCGAGCACCACCTGCGCCTCCACCGCGAGCGGACCGGCCGGCGCGTGCGGATGGCGCCCGAGGTGCTGGCGGCGCTCGAGGCCTATCCCTGGCCCGGCAATGTCCGCGAGCTGCTCAACGTCCTCGAGGGCGAGCTGAGCGTCCTCCGCGACGGCGGCGACGTCCTCGCGCGGATCCCGCCGGCGCTGCAGCAGCGCCGCGCGCCCGCGCCCGCGGCGATGGCGCGCGTGGGCCTCGGCCCCGCCGTGAGCGCGACCGCGAGCGGCGGTGGGCGGGCGGAGAAGCAGCTCCTCCTGGCGGACCTCGAGCGGCGCGCCTGCGAGGAGTCGCTCGTGGCACACCGCGGCAACGTCGCGCGCGCGGCGCGGGCGCTCGGCGTCGCGAAGAGCACGCTCTACGTGAAGATGAAGCGGTACGGCCTCGTGCCGCCGGGAGGGGCCTCGGACGCCCCGGCTCGGCCGCTCGCCGCCGTCACGTCGGAATGACTCTCGGGCCCCCTCGCGGAGCATCGGACCCGTCATGACTCGCAGTCGCATCGCGCTCAGCGTCGCCATCTCCGCGTGCGTCGCGTCGCTCGCCGGGGCCGCCGTGTTCGTCGGCCGCGTGTTCGAGGACACCGGGGCGCCGGTGGCCCTCGACGCCGCGCGCGCCGCGGCGGACGCGGACGCAGCGGAGTCCCCCTACGCGCAGGGGCCGCAGGGCGGGCTCCCGGAGCGGGCGCTCGCCGGCAGCGCGCTGCTGCCGGGCGGCCTCGAGGTGGCGGTCACGCGCGCCGGCGCGCCGCAACCCGCCGCCGAGGTGAAGGTCTACGTCCGCGCCGGCGCGGCCGCGGGCGGCGCCTCGCCGGGGTGGCGCCTCGCCGGGAGCGCGACCGCGAGCGCGGAGGGCCTCGCCGTCCTGCCCGTCTCCCCTCGCGCCTTCCTCCTCGCCGTGCGCGCCCCAGGCGTCGCGCCGCGGCACGTTCAGGTGCTGCGGCCGGTCGGCCAGGGGACGCTGCGGCTGACGGTGGCGCTGGTCGAGGGCGCGGTCCTCTCCGGGCGGGTGCTCGCGCGGGCGACGGGCGAGGCCGTGCCGCTCGCGACGGTGACGCTCCTCCCGGCCGACGAAGGAGGGGGTGCGCCGCTCCTCCTCCCCGACGAGGAGCGCGCGTTCGCGACGTCCGACACCTCCGGCCGCTTCCGCTTCGCCGTGTCGCCCGGACCCTACGTCGTCGAGGCGAGCGCGACGGGGTTCACCCGCGCCCGGGTGAGCGCGGCGGCGCCGCTGGCGGGACTCGACGTGCGGCTCGCGGGCGGCGCGGCGGTGGAGGGCTTCGTGCGCGGCCCGGACGGCGCGCCGGCGGTGGGCGCCGAGGTGCTCGTCGCCGGCGGCGAGGAGCTGGCGCGCGGGACCGTCGGCGCCTCGGGCGGCTTCTCCGTCGAGGTGACACCCGGCACGTACTCGGTGTCGGCGCGCAACGAGCGCGGCGCGGGCGCCTGGCCCGTGCCGGTGACGGTCGCCGCGGGCGGCACCGCGCGCGGGATCGAGATCCGCCTCGGGAACCCCGGCGCGATCGTGGGCGTCGTCGCGGGGGCCGACGGGGTCGGCGTCCCCGGGGCATCGATCGTGATCACGCCGAACGAGGCGGGCGGAGAGTTCGCGCGCGCCGAGACCGATGCGAGCGGCGTGTTCGCGGTCGAGGCGCTCGCGGCCGGCAGCTACGACCTCGCCGTCACGGCCGACGGCTGGGGGCCGGCCTCGCGGGCAGGCCTCTCGATCCTGCCCGGGCAGAAGATGGAGCTCGCGCTGACGCTCGTGCGCAGCGGCGGCGTCGAGGGGACGGTCAAGGACGACGGTGGGCGGCCGCTCGCCGGCATCCGCGTGCGCGCGACGCGCCAGACGGGCCCGGGGGCGCCGCGCGCCGAGGCGCGCACCGACGCCGCCGGCTACTTCCGACTCGAGGGGCTCGACGCGGGGCCGACCGAGATCGCGGCGCTGCGCGACGGCGCGAGCAGCGGGGCCTCGGTGTCGGTCGACGTCCCCCAGGGCGCGTGGGCGACGGTCGAGCTGGCGCTCCCGGCGTCGGGCCGGCTCGAGGGGCTCGTCACCCGGCGCGACCGCGGCGCGCTGAACCAGGCGGTGGTGGTGGTGCTCCAGCGCGGATCACCGCAGGTCATCGCGTCGGCGAAGGTCGATCCGGGAGGCCGCTACGGGCTCGAGCTCGCGGCGGGCGACTACCGCGTGTTCGCCGCGCCCGCCGAGAGCGACACCGCGCCCGGGCGCCAGCCGCCTGCGCCGGTGAGCATCGCGGCCGGCCGCGTCCAGACGCTCGACCTCGTGATGAGGACGCCCGAGGGCGGCTCGGGTCACCCCTCGGCCGGCGTCGTGCACGTCGTCGAGCCGAACGGCACCGGCTCGGCCGGAACCCTCGTCATGATCACGACCGCCGACGACCTCCACAACGCCGGCTCCGGCCTCACGGACGAGGACGGGATGGCGCACATCGACCTGTCGGAGGGCGGGAACCTCCTGGCCCGCGCGTTCCGCGGCGGTCGGGTCGGCGGGCCGGTGCCGCTCGCCACGTCGGGGACGACGGTCGTGAAGCTGCGCGCCGCCTCCCAGCTCCGCGGCCACGTCGTCGCGTCGGACGGGACGCCGGCGATCGGCTTCACGCTCGAGGTCATGTCGCTCGCCGAGGACGCGTGGGTCGCGAGCGGCACCGGCGGCTCGGCCGGCATGAAGGGCGCGCGCGGCGTCGAGGCGCCGCGCAAGCTCGAGTTCGGCGGCGATCGCTTCGAGCTGGCGGACGTCCCGGGCGGCCCGGTGCGCGTCTCGGTGCGCACGCCGGGCGGGCGGACGGGGCACATCGACTTCGACCTCGCTCCGGGCCAGACGCGCGAGGTCGAGGTCGTCCTCGACCCCGGCACCACGATCGAGGGTCGCGTGGTGGACGGCCGCAGCCGATCGCCGCTCAAGGGCGCCTCGGTCATCGTGCTCGGCGACCCGAGCGCGCCGCCGCGCGCCGAGGCGACCACCGGCGCGTCGGGCACGTTCCGGGTGGCCGGCGTGCCCGCAGGCGTGCGCCGGCTGCGCTTCGTCGCGGCCGGCTTCGCGCCGGTCGAGCGGGACTTCGAGGCGGACGCCGGCGGCGAGGGCGCGAGCATCAACCTCGGCGACGTGGCGCTGGTCGGTGGGGGCGACGCCGCGACGGCGACGCGCTGACGCCGCCCGCCCGCCGTCGGGCTATGGTGCGGTCATGCCGCCCCGCGCCCTCCTCGCCCCGCTCGCCCTCGCCGCGCTCTGCGCCTGCCGGGCGCCCGCCGCGGTCGCGCCACCGCCCGCGCCACCGCCGCTCGCCGTTCCCGCGCCGCCGCCGCGCCCGAAGGTGGCGCTCGTGCTCGGCGCCGGCGCCGCGCGAGGCTTCGCGCACGTGGGCGTCATCCGCGCGCTCGAGCAGGAGCAGATCCCGATCGACCTCGTGGTCGGGACGAGCGTCGGCAGCCTCATCGGGGCGATCTACGCGGCCGACCGCAACTCGTTCGAGCTGGAGTGGACCGCGTTCACGCTCGAGAAGGAAGCGCTCTTCGACTACGGCCTCCTGAACGCCGTCCGCGGGATGGGCGCCGCGCGCGGCGACAAGCTCGAGGAGTTCGTCCGCGCCCGGGTGAAGCAGGCGAACATCGAGGAGCTGAAGCTGCCGTTCGCCGCCGTCGCGACCGACCTGAACTGGGGGACGCGGATCGTGCTCGACCGCGGCCCCGTCGCGCGGGCGGTGCGCGCGTCGTCGGCCATCCCGGGGATCTTCCAGCCGGTCGTCATCGACGGGAAGCTCCTCGTGGACGGAGGCGTGGTGGACCCCATCGCCATCGACGTCGCGCGCGCAAAGGGCGCCGACGTGGTCGTCGCGGTGGACATCGGCGAGGCCGTCGGCAACACCGACATCAAGAACCTGCTCGACGTGAGCTACCAGGCCGTCACCATCATGTCGGCGGTCATCGCCTCGCACGCGCGGAGCGGCGCCGACGTGGTCGTCACCCCGGCGGTGGGGAACATCGGCATGCTCGACTTCACGCAGAAGAAGCGCTGCATGGAGCTCGGCATCGAGGCGGGCCGCGCGGCGGCGCCCGCCATCCGCAAGGCGATCGAGGCGTGGGTCGCCGCGCGCGCGCAGCCGCGCGGGTAGGCTCGCTACTTCACCGGCGTGGCGAGCGGCTGGCCCTTCTCGACGACGTAGGTCGCGACCACCTTCGTGGGTGTCGAGCCGGTGGCCCTGGCGTCGTGCGGCTTGCGCGGCTCGACGCGGTAGGAGTCGCCCGCCTTGAGGTGCTTCGTGGGCTCGCCGTCCACCATGAGGTCGAGGGTCCCCTCGGCGACGTAGGCCACCTCGAGGCCGGGGTGGAAGTGCTTCCCGACGTTCGCGCGCGCCTCGATCTCGGCGGAGGCGAGGACGCACTCCTTCTGCTCCGCGCCCGCGAGGTCCTGGCGCTGCAGCACCGTCCGCTTGATGCCCTGGGCCTGCGCGAGCGCGACCGTCGCGGTCGAGGCGAGCGCCGCCCAGACCGCCGCCGCGCGGAGGCGTCGCCCGCTCACGCTTTCACCGGGGCGCCGCCGCGGCGGGACGCCGTGTGCTCCGAGAAGGCGCGGTCGGACGAGGTGATGTGCGCGCCGATCGCGCTGAGGAGGTCGAGCGCCGCCGCGAGCGCGGGGTCCATCTCCTCGCCCTCGAGCTCCTCGCGCAGCTCGGCGACCCGCTTCAAGAGCGCCTCGTGCTCGCCGGCATGCGCGGCGACGCGCGGGTACTCGCTCGTCTCCATCATGAGCTGCTCGCTCGCGAAGTGCGCCGCGCTGTACGTCTCGAGCTGCTCGGCGAGGCGCCGCGCCATCCACGGGCGCCGCTGCTCGATCGCCTCCGTGAGAGCGCCGATCATGGCGATCTGGAGGTGATGCTCCTGGTCGAGGGCTCCGTGCTCCAGGTCGAGGCGGGCGTTCCACACGTGGGTTTCCTGCATGTGACCTCCTGGTGCCGGGCGAGGGGCCCGGGGTGGCGGGGCCCTTCCCTGTGCTGCGCACCCCCCGCGCGGCAACCTCCCGTCGGGGCGTCGCGCGCCGTCAGTTCTTCGAGAGCCGCCGCAGCGTCAAGAGGACGCGCGCCTCGGCTCCGGGCGCGAGCGGCGGCCATCCCTCGAGGCGCAGGATCTCGTGGAGCCCGCGCCGCTCGAGGAAGAGCACGCTCCTCGGATCGCGGACCGCGCCCTCGACGACCTGCACGGTGACGCGGTCCCCGGCGCCCGAGAGGTGGAGCACCTCGAGATCGGGCGCGTCGACGTTCTCGTGCACGACCTGCTCGGCGACGCTCGCGTCCACGTCGCGATCGAACTCCCACGCCGAGAGGATGCTGACCAGATCGGTTTTCACGCGGCGCAAAGTAGCGGCGCGCGCGCGCGGAAGCCACGGACGCACCGGCGGAGTACTTAGCTGGGGGTGCGACCGGCCGAAAACCGCGGCCGGGCGGACGGGACGTGGCGCCGAGCGGCGGCGCGCCGTCGCGCGGCTTCCCGCGAGGGGCGCCGCTCAGCCGGAGACGTGCGCCTGCCCGCGCGGGCGGTGCGGCGCCGGGCACGACAGCGCCCCGTGCTTCTCGTCCCACTGCTGGTGGTAGTCCTCGGCGATCCAGAACGGGCCTGCCGGGGCGATCTCGGTCGTGATGCGGTCCGCGAGCCGCTTCTGCTCCTCGTCGCGCGAAGCCTGCGCCGCCGCGAGCTGCTCCGGGCCGAACGTGTAGATCGCCGAGCGGTACTGATCGCCGCGATCCGGCCCCTGCCGGTCACCGCTCGTGGGATCGTGCGTGTCCCAGAAGAAGCGGAGCAGCGCGGCGTAGCTCACCTTCTCCGGATCGAACTCGACGAGGACCGCCTCGGCGTGGCGCGTGCCGTGCGAGCAGACGTCCTCGTAGGTGGGCCGCTGCGTGCGCCCGCCGGTGTAGCCGACGGCGGTCGCGACGACGCCCGGCACCTTGCGCAGGCGCTCCTCGACGCCCCAGAAGCAGCCCTGGGCGAAGATCGCGAGCTGGTTCTTGCCGGTGGGGGTGAGCGCCGTCCCGTGCCCGACGTTCCCGGGGCGCGTTCCACACGCCGGATTTCCGACCATGACGTTTCCTCCCTTTCGCGCCCCGGACGACGGGCCCGAGAAGACCGCGCCCGCGACGACGAGCGCCACCACCACCGCGCCCAGGACCACGCTCATCTTCATCTCCGATCGCCTCCGCGCGCACCGTTCCGTTGCGACGATTGAAGTACGCCGGGCATCGCGGGCGGTTACGGTCCCGGGCGGGCTGCGCCCCCCGCCCGGGCAGCGCCGCGAGCGAGCGCCGGCCCCGGAGCGAGCGTAACCAGCGGGCGGTTCGATGCGTATGCGTCCCGAGTCGAGCGAGGAGGCGCTCATGCAAGCCTACGTCGAGGGCGACGTTCGAGCGTTCGAGCGCCTGTTCGCGTCGCTCGCGCCCTCGCTGCGCGCCTTCTTCCTGCGATCCGTGGGGAACGCGAGCGCCGCCGACGACCTCGCGCAGACGACGTTCCTGAAGGTCCACGGCGCGCGGCGCCGGTGGCGGCGCGGCGAGCGCGTCCGGCCGTGGGTCTTCACCATCGCTGCGCACGTGCGGGTGGACTGGCTGCGGGCGCAGGGGCGCGCCCCGACGGAGGCGCTCGACGAGGAGGCCGGCGCGGCGCCGGATGCGGCGGGGGATCCGGCGAGCGTGCTCGACGGCCGCGAGCGCAGCGATCGCGTCCACGCCGCGCTCGACGCGCTCTCCGAGTCCCAGCGCGTGGTCGTCCACCTCCACCGCTTCGAGGGGCTGGGCTTCGCCGAGATCGGCACGATCCTCGGGATCTCCGAGGGCGCGGCGAAGCTGCGGGCCTTCCGGGCGTACGCGGAGCTGCGCCGGCGCCTCGGCGACCTCGTCGCGGAGGAGGCGCCTTGAGCGGCTGCGAGCGCCTCCGCGCGGACCTCGCCGCGATCGCCGCGCTCCCCGCCGGCGACCCGGAGCGCGAAGCGGCGCGCGCCCACGCGCGCGGCTGCACCCCGTGCGCGCGCGCTCTCGGCGAGGCGGAGCGCCTTCACGCGCTCGTCGGGGGCGCCGGATGGCTCCGCGCGGCGGGTCCACCGCCCGAGGCGCCGCGCGCCATCGTCGCCGAGCTGCGCCGCGAGGCGGCGCGCCGGAGGCTCGCCACCGCCCTCGCGGTCTGCCTCGCGTTCGCGCTCGCCGTCGGGCTCGCGCGGCACCGCTCGCCATCGCGGCAGGACCTGTCGGCGGCGCTCGGGCTGGCCGTGGCGGCGGCCTGTCTGGGCGGGGCGGGGCGGCGCTGGGCGCCCGCCGCGATCGGAGGCGCCGTGGCCGCCGCGCTCGCGGTGGCGCTCGCCACCGGCGCGGCGGGCCCCGTCGCGGGCTCCCTCGGCGCGGAGTGCATCGCCATGGAAG
>JBJMQK010000282.1:0-9873 GCA_045802735.1 Anaeromyxobacteraceae bacterium
CTCGCTCGGCAAGGGCCTCTCCTCCGCCTCTCTCGGCGCGCTGCTGGAGAACCGGGGCCTGAAGATCACCCACCTGAAGCTCGACCCCTACATCAACGTCGACCCCGGCACGATGAGCCCCTTCCAGCACGGCGAGGTCTACGTCACCGACGACGGCGGCGAGACCGACCTCGACCTCGGCCACTACGAGCGCTTCACCTCCGCGAAGATGACGCGCCGGAACAACTACACCACCGGCCGCATCTACAACGCCGTCATCCAGAAGGAGCGGCGCGGCGAGTACCTGGGGAAGACGGTGCAGGTGATTCCCCACATCACCGACGAGATCAAGACCATCATCAAGGAGGCGGCGGGCGGGGCCGACATCGTCATCGTCGAGGTGGGCGGCACGGTGGGTGACATCGAGTCGCTCCCCTTCCTAGAGGAGATACTCCAGAAGAAGTACGAAGTGGGCGAGGAGAACGTCGTCTACGCCCACCTCACGCTCGTGCCGTTCATCGCGGCGGCGGGCGAGCTGAAGACGAAGCCGACGCAGCACTCGGTGAAGGAGCTGCGCGAGATCGGCATCCAGCCCGACATCCTCCTCTGCCGCTCGGACCGCGAGATCGCGCGCGAGATGAAGGACAAGATCGCGCTCTTCTGCAACCTCGACACCTCCGCGGTCTTCACGGCGAAGGACGTGTCGTCGATCTACGAGCTGCCGCTCGCGCTGCACGCCGAGGGCGTCGACGACAAGCTCGCCGAGCTCATGAACATCTGGAGCCGCGCCCCGCGCCTCGAGCGCTGGGAGAGCATCGTCGAGAAGGTGAAGGGCCCGAAGAAGGGCGAGGTCCGCGTCGGGGTGGTCGGCAAGTACGTCGAGCTGGCGGAGAGCTACAAGAGCCTCAACGAGGCGCTCGCCCACGGCGGCATCGCGAACGACGTGAAGGTGCGCCTCGAGTTCATCGACTCGTCGCGGCTCGAGGAGGGCGACCTGTCGTCGCTCGACCACGTGCACGCCATCCTCGTGCCCGGCGGCTTCGGCGTGCGCGGCACCGAGGGCAAGATCGCCGCGGTCCGCTACGCCCGCGAGAACAAGGTGCCGTTCTTCGGGATCTGCCTCGGCCTGCAGATGGCGGTCATCGAGTTCGGGCGCGACGTGCTCGGGCTCGACGGCGCGAACTCGCTCGAGTTCGACGACAAGACCGCGCACCCGGTGGTCACGCTCATGGCCGCGCAGGTGGGCGTCGAGGACAAGGGCGGCACCATGCGGCTCGGGACGTACCTCTGCAAGCTCAAGGACGGCACCAAGGCGCGCGAGCTGTACGGCGCCGACCTCGTGCAGGAGCGCCACCGCCACCGCTACGAGTTCAACAACGCCTACCGGGCGCAGTTCGAGGGGGCGGGCCTCATCTTCTCCGGCGTGAACCCGGACCTCGGGCTCGTCGAGATGATCGAGCTCGTGAACCACCCGCACTTCGTCGGCTGCCAGTTCCACCCCGAGTTCAAGTCGAAGCCGTTCCAGCCGCACCCGCTCTTCGCCGGCTTCATCAAGGCGGCGCTCGCGCAGCGCGACGCCAGGGGCAAGAGCGGCGTCGCCGAGGTGACGAAGCTCGCGGTCGGGAAGGGCGCGTGATGCCGGTGCAGGTCCGCGCCACCGTCGGCGGCCACGAGGTCGGCGACGGGCGGCCGCTCCTCCTCATCGCGGGCCCCTGCGTGCTCGAGTCGGAGGCGCAGGCGCTCGCCCACGCGCGGCGGGTGGCGGCGCTCGCCCGGGCGCACGGCGTGCCGGCCGTCTTCAAGGCGAGCTTCGACAAGGCGAACCGCACGAGCGTGAAGAGCTTCCGCGGCGTCGGGCTCGAGCGCGGGCTCGCCATCCTCGAGGCGGTGCGGCGCGAGACGGGCCTGCCGACGCTCACCGACGTCCACGAGGCGTGGCAGGCGGAGCCGGCGGCGAAGGTGGTGGACGTGCTGCAGGTCCCGGCGTTCCTCTGCCGGCAGACCGACCTCGTCACCGCCTGTGCGCGCCACGCGCGGAGCGTGAACGTGAAGAAGGCGCAGTTCCTCGCGCCGCGCGACATGCGCCACGTCCTCCAGAAGTGCCGCGAGGCGGGGAACGAGAACGTGGTCCTCACCGAGCGCGGCGCCTCGTTCGGCTACGGCAACCTCGTCGTCGACATGCGGAGCCTCGTGCAGCTGCGCGAGCTCGGCGCACCGGTGTGCTTCGACGCGACGCACTCGGTGCAGCTCCCCGGCATGGGCGGCGACACCACCGCCGGGAACCGCGAGTTCGTGGCGCCGCTCGCGCGCGCCGCCGCCGCGGTGGGCATCGACGCGCTCTTCGCCGAGATCCACGAGGACCCGGCGACCGCGAAGAGCGACGGCCCGAACTCGCTCGACTTCGACCAGGCCGCGCGCGTCCTCGCCGACGTCCTCGCCATCCGCAGGGCGCTCGGGCAGCCGTGAGCGATCCCGTTCGCCCTGAGCGGAGCGCAGCGGAGTCGAAGGGCGAGCTGCACGCGCTCGCCGCGAAGGTCCGCCTCCTGCTCCTCGACGTCGACGGCGTCCTCACCGATGGCCGCCTCTACTACACCGCCGAGGGCGAGGCGATGAAGGCCTTCGACACGCGCGACGGGCACGGCATCGTGCTCCTGCGCGACCACCTCGCGCTCGGCGTCATCAGCGGGCGCCCCGGCCTCGCCCGGAAGCGCCTCGAGGAGCTGCGCTTCCAGCACTTCGTGTTCTCGCAGCGCGACAAGCTCGAAGGCTATGCAGCGCTCGCCCACCTCGGCATCCCCGACGAGGAGGTCGCGTACATGGGCGACGACGTGAACGACCTCGGCCTGCTGCGCAAGGTCGGCCTCTCCGCCTGCCCCGCCGACGCGCACGAGGAGGTGCTGCGGACGGCGCGCTTCGTGTCGTCGCGCCCGGGCGGCCGCGGCGCCGTGCGGGAGCTGTGCGAGCTCATCCTGCGCGCGAAGGGCATCCGCTACACCTGAGCGCGGGCGCGGCGCCCAGGATATGGGTAGCAACATGAAGACGACCATCGATATTGCGGACGCCCTGCTCCGGGAGGCGCGCCGGGCGGCAGAGCGCGACGGAACGACGCTGCGCGCGCTCGTCGAGGAGGGCTTGCGCCACGCGCTGCGGGACCGTTCGGCGGCCCAGGCCTACACGCTCCCGGACTGCTCGTTTCGCGGCAAGGGGCTGCACCCCGACGCGGAGGGTGCCGGGTGGGATCGCATCCGCGAGCTCGCTTACGAGGGGCGGGGAGGGTGATCGCGCTCGACACGAACATCCTCGTCCACGCCCATCGGGGAGAGTCGCCGTGGCACGAGGTCGCTGCGGCGGCGGTGAAGAGCCTCGCAGAGGGCCGCGAGGCGTGGGCGCTCCCCGCGCCGTGTTTGCACGAGTTCCTGGCCGTCGTGACGCACCCGCGCATCTGGCGCCCGTCGACACCGCTGCGGCAGGCGATCGCGCAGGTCGAGGCGTGGCTCGGCTCGCCTCGCGTCGTCGTCCTCTCGCACGGCGACGGCTACTGGGCGACGCTCGCCTCGATGCTGCTCGCCGGCAAGTCGGCCGGGCCGGTGGTGCACGATGCTCACGTCGCGGCGCTCTGCATGTATCACCGCGTTTCGGAGCTCTGGACCGCCGACCGCGACTTCAGCCGTTTTCCGGGCATCACGACCAAGAACCCGCTCGTCGGGTGACCCTCCTCTCGCCCGCCGCGGCCCTCGTGCTAGCGTCCGCGCCCGATGGCGCCCCCCCTGCACAAGCGCGTGAAGCGCGCGGTCCGCTCGGCCGTGCTGCGCGCGGCGCTGTGGCTCCTCGCGCGCCTGCCGCTCGCGCTCGCGCTGGCGCTCGGCGCCGCCGCCGGCCGGGTCGCGTGGTGGGTCCTCCCGCGCCAGCGCCGCCTCATGCTGCGCCACCTCGCCTTCGCGCTCCCGGAGAGGACCGACGCCGAGCGACGCGCCATCGCCCGGGCGAGCCTCGTCCACCTCGCCATGGTCGCGGCCGAGGTGGTCGCGTTCCCCCGCTCCGGCCTCGCCATCGACGCCTACGTCTCGTTCTCGCCCGGGTCCGAGGAGGTCGTGCGCCGGGCGATGGCGCACGGGAAGGGCCTCATCTTCGTCGCCGGCCACATCGGCAACTGGGAGCTGCTCGCGCGCCGGCTCGCACTCGTGACGCAGCCGAACGCCGTCATCGCGAAGCGCAACGCCGACGAGAAGCTCAACGCGCTCGTCGCGGCCTACCGCGCGAGCGGCGGCAACAAGACGCTGTGGCGCGAGGATCCGTCCACCGGGCGCGAGCTCATCCGGCTCTTCCGCCAGGGCGGCGCGCTCGGCATCCTCATCGACCAGGACACGAAGGTGCAGGGCGTCTTCGTGCCGTTCTTCGGCGAGCAGGCATTCACGCCGCGTGCCGTCGCAGACCTGGCGCTGCGCTTCGGCGCCACGGTCGCCGTCGGGACGAGCCACCGGCGGGGCCCCCGCCGCGGCGACGGGCACGAGCTCACCGTCGTCGAGGTGCCCTACGACCCCGCTCCGGCGGATCGCGAGGCCGAGGTCCAGCGCCTCACCGCCGCCTGCGCGGCCCTCCAGGAGGCAGCCATCCGACGGCACCCCGTCGAGTGGGTCTGGATGCACGAACGCTGGAAGACGAGACCCCCCGCCGAGCGTTCTCAAGCAAACGAAGTGCCGAAAACCCAAGAGCTTTCCGGCGCATAGCTTTTACCCACCCTAGCAAGGGACGTGCCACTAGAATGGACGCGGCCAAGAATGTTAGGGTTACGGGAGTTTCGGCGGGGTTCATCGGCGTGGCACTGCTCGCCTTCACGGCAGCGTGCAGCCCGGGAGCGCCGCGGGGGAAGGCTGACGTGGCTCCGGAGCTGACGTTCGACAACCTCGCCTTTCGCGTCTATCGCGGGCCGGCCCTCGAGGCCTTTGGCACGGCGCGCACGGCCTCGTTCCGGCGCGACAGCGCCGACGTCACGGCGTCGCAGGCCGACGTGAGCTTCCCCCCGTCGCCCGGGAGGGCCCAGGCGCGGCTCACGGCCGCCGCTGGCCACGGGAACCTCCGGGCGCGCTGGTTCGTCGCGGAGGGCGGCGTGCGCGCGACGCAGGGCGCCCAGGCCGCCGAGACCGAGCGGGCGCGCTACGACGCCGCCGACGGGCTCGTGCGCGGGGACGCGCACGTGACCGTCCGCGCGCCCGGGTTCGTCGCCGAGGGCGAGGGCTTCACGCTCGAGCCCGGGGAGGCGACCGTGCGCCTCGTGGGCGGCACGCGCGTCGTCGCTGGAGGGCGCCGATGATCCTGGCCCTCGCCCTGGCGCACCTCGCGCTCGCCGCCCCGGCGGCGACGGTGGCCCCGGCCGCGCCGGCGAAGGCGGCTTCGGCCAACGCCGAGCCCGCCGCGAAGGCGAAGCCGAAGGGCGGCGCCGCGTCGCACGCGAAGGGCGCCGCCGCGCCCACCTACGTGCAGGCCGCCACCGCCGATTACGACTACCGCCACCACCGGACCGTCATGTCCGGGGCGCCGCTCGTCACGCTCACGCGCGAGGACGCGGTCCTCGTCTGCCGGAAGCTCGTCGCCGAGAACGACGACGCCGGGGCGATCCGCCGCGCGACCTGCGAGGGCGACGTGAAGCTCACCCGCGCCGACCGCGAGGTGACCTGCGCCCGCGCGGTGTACGAGGCCGCGACCGGCAAGGTCGTGTGCCAGGGCGACCCGGTGCTGAAGGACGGCGCGTCGGTCATCCACTCGGACGAGGTCGTCTACGACCTCGACGCCGACAAGGTCTTCCTGAAGAAGCCGAAGGGCACGCTCGTGCAGAAGCCCGGCCAGGCGCTGCCGGTGGCGAAGGCGAGGCCGCAGTGACGGACGCCGTCGTGCTGCGCGCCGAGGGGCTCGTGAAGAGCTACAAGCGGCGCCGCGTGGTGGACGGCGTCTCGTTCGAGGTGCGCCCGGGCGAGGTGGTGGGCCTCCTCGGCCCGAACGGCGCGGGCAAGACGACGAGCTTCAACATCGTGGTCGGGCTGGTGGCGCCGGACGGCGGCCGCGTGCTCCTCGGCGGCGAGGATCTCACCGGCCTCCCGATGCACCGGCGCGCGCGGCGCGGGGTCGGGTACCTGCCCCAGGAGGCGTCGATCTTCCGGAAGCTCTCGGTGCGCGAGAACTTCACGGCCGTGCTGGAGGCGCTCGGCGTCGGCCGCGCCGAGCGCGAGGCGCGCGCCGCGAAGCTGCTCTCCGAGTTCCGCCTCGAGGACGTGGCGGAGAGCGCGGGCGAGGCGCTGTCGGGCGGCGAGCGCCGGCGCGCCGAGGTGGCGCGGTGCCTGCTCTCGGCGCCGCGCTACGTGCTCTTCGACGAGCCGTTCGCGGGCGTGGACCCGATCGCCGTCGGCGAGCTGCAGCGGCTCATGGGCGCGCTCCGTGCGAAGGGCATCGGCGTCCTCCTCACCGACCACAACGTGCGCGAGGCGCTCGGCATCTGCGATCGCGCGTACATCCTCTCCGCCGGCCGGATCCTCGAGGAGGGGACGCCCGCGGCGATCGCGGCGAGCGACAGGGCGCGCGCGGTCTACCTCGGCGAGAAGTTCCGCCTCGACGAAGCACGGTGAGTCTGGAGCGACGATGGGTCTCGAGCTGAAGCAGCACCTGAAGATGTCGCAGCAGCTGGTGATGACGCCCCAGCTGCAGCAGGCCATCAAGCTCCTGCAGCTCTCGCGCATGGAGCTCGTCGACCTCATCCGCACCGAGGTTACCGAGAACCCGCTGCTCGAGGAGCCGGGCGAGGGCGAGGAGGAGGGGCGCGCCGACGGCGCGAGCCCCGCCGAGCAGGCGCAGGCCGAGGCGGAGCCGACGCACAAGGAGGCGGAGAAGAGCGAGGAGGTGAAGGGCGAGGAGGGCGCGAACGAGATCGACTGGGACCAGTACCTCGACCACTACCAGCTGCAGGGCCACACCGCCCCGTCGAACCGCGGTCTCGCCGACGAGGAGCTGCCCGGGTTCGAGGCGACGCTCACGAAGAAGGGCGACCTCGTCGACCACCTCGTCTCGCAGCTGCGCCTCTCCTCGTTCACGCCCGACGAGGAGCCGGTCGCGATGCTCATCATCGGGAACCTCGACACCGACGGCTACTTCAAGATGCCGCAGGTGGAGGGCGAGTCCGACGAGACGGCGACCCGCGACCCGCTCGTGCGCATCGCCTTCGAGTCGGGGATGGGCGTCGAGTTCTGCGAGCGCGTGCTGAAGAAGGTGCAGACCCTCGATCCGCTCGGCGTCGCGGCGCGCGATCTGCGCGAGTGCCTGCTCATCCAGGTGCGGCACCTCAACGCCGACACGCTCGAGATCGTCGCGATCATCGAGCGGCACCTGAAGCACCTCGAGTCGAAGAACTACCAGGCCATCGCGAAGGACCTGAAGATCTCGATCGACGAGGTGGTGAAGGCGGTGAAGGTCATCAGCCGCCTCGAGCCGAAGCCGGGCCGCGCCTTCTCGGGGGAGGAGGCGCAGTACATCACGCCCGACGTCTACGTGCACAAGATGGGCGACAAGTACGTCACCGTCCTGAACGACGACGGCCTCTCGAAGCTCCGCATCAGCGGCATGTACCGGAACGCCCTCAAGAACGGCCAGGCCGGCGAGGCGAAGGAGTACATCCAGGACAAGCTGCGGAGCGCGGTGTGGCTCATCCGCTCGATCCACCAGCGCCAGCGCACGATCTACAAGGTCACCGAATCGATCGTGAAGTTCCAGAAGGACTTCCTCGACAAGGGCATCGCGCACCTGAAGCCGCTCATCCTGCGCGACGTGGCCGAGGACATCGGGATGCACGAGTCCACCGTCTCGCGCGTCACGACGAACAAGTACGTCCACACGCCGCAGGGGATCTACGAGCTCAAGTTCTTCTTCAACTCGGCGATCAACAAGACCGGCGGCGACGAGATCGCGAGCGAGGCGGTCAAGAACCACATCAAGCACATCGTCGCGGCGGAGGATCCGAAGCACCCGCACTCGGACCAGAAGATCGTCGAGATCCTGAAGGGCCAGAAGATCGAGATCGCGCGCCGCACCGTCGCGAAGTACCGCGAGGTGCTGGGCATCCTCCCATCCTCGAAGCGCAAGAAATACTTCTAGCGCCTTCGGCTTGCCCCGGGAGGTGGGGCCGTTAGGTGACTCCAGGGCGCGTCCGAGCCCTTCACGGGTCCGCGAAGCCCCGGTCCCGGAGGTCTGGTAGAATGGCTTTGGGCATGACGCCCAGGGCGACAGCGGCCGCGGTCCTGCGGGCTCCACACGGGGCGCGTGGGTCGCGGCCGATGCATTTCTCGGCTCCCACCACGACAGGAGGCGGTTCATGCAGGTGAACATCACCTTCAGGCACCTCGATTCGACCGAAGCGCTGAAGTCGCACGCGAAGGACAAGGTGGAGAACATCCAGCGCTACGTGGATCGCCCGGGTGAGGCGCACGTCGTCCTCTACGTCGAGAACCTCGAGCACCACGCCGACATCAACCTGAAGGCCGGCGCCTTCCTCCTGCGCGGCCGCGCCAAGTCGAACGACATGTACGCGTCGATCGACGCGGCCGCGGACAAGATCGAGAAGCAGCTCAAGAAGCACAAGGAGAAGCTCAAGAACCACAAGCTCCCCGAGTCGAAGAACGGGCACCGCACGGTGGACGTGCGCCACGACATCCTCAGCACCGGGAGCGTGCCCTCGGACAGGGTGGTGAAGTCCTCCACCTTCCAGGCGAAGCCGATGACGCTCGACGAGGCGGTCCTCCAGCTCGACCTCCTCGACACGCAGTTCTTCGTCTTCCAGAACGCGAAGGACCACGCCATCAACGTGCTCTACAAGCGCGACGACGGGAACCTCGGCCTCATCGAGGCGCAGGGCGCCTGAGGCCGGTGCTCTCGTGCGATGAGCGCACGAGATGGGGGGTCTCGGGGGGAGAGTTCTCCCCCCGGGCCGAGGCGCCGCAGGCGCCGGATTCTCTCACAGCGGCGGGCGGTGACGCTCGAGGCCCAGATGAACCGGGCGCCGCTGTGAGCAGGGCCCGCGCAGCGCGGGGGAGCGACTGATCGGCTCATTGCCGCGTTGCGCGGGCGTGGCCACCTGTGTTAGCGAGGCCGGACGTCATGAAGATCGTCGAATTCCTCCAGCCTGGCGCAGTCGTGGACGACCTCACCGGCGCGACCTCGGCGGCCGTGCTGGCGGAGCTCTCCCGGCCGCTGGCGTCGAGCCACAAGGCCGACCCGCAGCGGCTCCTCGAAACGCTGCTCGAGCGGGAGAAGCTCGGGTCGACCGGCATCGGCGACGGCGTCGCCATCCCGCACGGCAAGGTCCCGGGCCTCCCGGCGCTCATGGCGAGCTTCGGCCGGTCGAAGCGCGGCGTCGACTTCAAGGCCATCGACGCGAAGCCGACGTTCCTCTTCTTCACCCTGTTCGCGCCCGAGAACAGCGCCGGCGCGCACCTCAAGGCGCTCGCGCGCATCAGCCGCATCTTCAAGAACCCGGCCTTTCGCGAATCGATCATGAAGGCGAAGGACGCGGCCGAGATCTACCGCCTCATCGAGACCGAGGACGCGAAGTACTGACGCACGGCGCGTCAAGCCGGAGATCCGGTGTCAGGCGTTTGTGTCACGCCGGAGAAGCGCTCCCGAAGGGTCGTTCTTGACGTCGATCACGTCGCCTGTCGCAGGCTTCGCGTACCGTGGGTTCGTTAGACGGTGAGTCCTAGCCCCTCCGGGTGTGGAGCTCGCACGGCTCGGCGAGAGGCAACCCCCATGGCCCCCATCATCGACGTCTCGACCCTCGACGTGCGCTCCGCGCTCGACTTCGCCATCATGGTCGAGGAGGACGCCCAGCTCGGGTACGAGCGCCTCGCGAGCGTCCTC
>JBJMQK010000289.1:0-8046 GCA_045802735.1 Anaeromyxobacteraceae bacterium
GACGGCGAGGGGCCGGGGCGCAAGCGCAGGCGGCGCCGCGGCGGGCGCAGGCGGCGGCGGCGCGGCGGAGCCGGCGCGCCGGTGTTGAACGACCCCACGCCCTGATGTAGAAGCGCCGATCATGCCCAGCGAGCGACCCGAGAAGAAGTCACGCTACAAGCGCATCCTCCTGAAGCTCTCGGGTGAGGCGCTCATGGGCGACGGCAAGTACGGCATCTCGCCGAAGACGCTCACCACCATCGCACAGGAAGTGAAGGACGTCATCGAGATGGGCGTGGAGTGCGCGCTCACCATCGGCGGCGGCAACATCTTCCGCGGGGTGTCGGGCGCCACCGAGGGCATGGACCGCTCCTCGGCCGACTACATGGGGATGCTCGCCACGGTCATCAACTCCATGGCGCTGCAGGACGCGCTCGAGAAGATGGGCGTGCAGACGCGGGTGCAGTCCGCGATCGAGATGCACCAGATCGCCGAGCCCTACATCCGCCGCCGCGCCATCCGCCACCTCGAGAAGGGCCGCGTCGTCATCTTCGCCGCCGGCACCGGGAACCCGTACTTCACGACGGACACCGCCGCGTCGCTCCGCGCCATGGAGATCCACGCGGACATCCTCCTCAAGGCGACGAAGGTCGACGGCGTGTACACCGACGACCCCAAGAAGAACCCGGCGGCGACGAAGTACCGCACGCTCAGCTACATCGACGTGCTGAAGAAGAACCTCAAGGTGATGGACTCCACGGCCATCAGCCTCTGCATGGACAACGACCTGCCGATCGTCGTGTTCGACCTCACGAGCCGCGGGAACATCCGCCGGGTCGTCTCGGGCGAGGACATCGGCACCACCGTGGGCAAGGTTCACACCCGCGCCGCGGGTTAGGAGATCGCGATGAGCGCCGCCGACGACATCCTCAAGGACCAGCACGCGCGGATCCAGAAGACCCTCGAGCACTTCCGGCAGGAGCTCATCAGCGTGCGCACCGGCCGTGCGTCGCTGCACCTCCTCGACAACGTGAAGGTCGACTACTACGGCACGCCCACGCCGCTCCACCAGGTGGCGACGCTCTCGGTGGCCGACGCGCGCCTCATCACCGTGAAGCCGTGGGAGAAGAACCTCATCCCCACGATCGAGAAGGCGATCCGCGACGCGAACCTGGGGCTCAACCCCATGAGCGACAAGGACCTCGTGCGCGTGCCGGTGCCGGCGCTCACCGAGGAGCGGCGCAAGGAGATCGTGAAGCAGGTGAAGCACAAGGGCGAGGAGCAGAAGCTCGCCATCCGCAACGAGCGGCGCGACGCGAAGGAGCTGCTCGACGAGGCGGAGAAGGACGGCGACCTCTCCGCCGACGACGCGAAGAAGGCGCACGACAAGGTCCAGAAGGAGACGGACGACGGCGTGAAGAAGGTCGACGAGATGGTCGCCGCGAAGGAGAAGGAAGTGATGACGGTGTGACGGGCGCCGGAGAGGCTCCGTTCGTCCGCCAGCTCCTCCTCTTCGCGCCGCTCGTCCTCCTCGGCGTCACCGCCGGCGTCCTCCACGCCGCGGGTCGACGCGCGACGGACCCCCGCCGGCGGCGCGCCTACGACATCGCCTGGATCCTGACGCTCCTCGTGGGAGCGCCGCTCTGGCTCGTCGCGGCGGTGTGGCTGAAGCTGCTGTGACCCGCGCCGCTAGTTCGGGAAGATCATGAGCCCGAGCGACACCGCCCAGAGCAGGTGCGCCACCCCGGCGTAGGCGGCGACGCCCTTCGCCGCCGCGCGGGCGCGGGCGAGGTCGCCGCCGTCGGCCGCCGCCGACGCGCGCCGCACCGCCGGGCGGGCGAGGGCGAACACGAGCACGAAGCGCACGAGCGCGAGCGCGAGCCCGCCCCAGACCGTCACGGCGTTCCCGCCGCCGAGCGAGCCGGCGAGGCCGCCGCCGGTGAGCAGGACGGCGAACCCGGCGCCGAGATCGAGGCCGAGCGCGGAGCGCGCGCGGCGCAGGGCGAGCGTGGGCGCGACGCCGCCGGCGTCGAGGGCGCGGCGCAGGTCGCCCGGCCAGTAGAGGGCCGCGCCGAGCCACAGCGCCGCGGAGAGGACGTGCAGGAAGCGGACGAGGTGGAGGGTGGTCATGAGCGGAGGAGGGCTGCGCAGGTCTCGAGGACGGTGAGGCGGGCGTGCTTCTTGTCGCCCGCGGCGACGAGGTGCCAGGGCGCGTCGGGGCGGTGCGTGTGGTCGAGCATGTCCTGGATCGCGTCCTCGTAGTCGTTCCACTTCTTGCGGTTGCGCCAGTCCTCGGGCGAGAGCTTGTACTTCTTCAACGGATCGGTCTCGCGCGCCTCGAAGCGCGCGAGCTGCGTCTTCCGGTCGATGTGGAGGAAGAACTTCGCGATCTTCACGCCGTCGTCGGTGAGCATGCGCTCGAACGCGTCGATCTCGGCGAAGGCGCGCTTCCACTCGTCGTCCTTCGCGAACCCCTCGACCCGCTCGACGAGCACCCGTCCGTACCAGCTCCGGTCGAAGATCGCGATCTCGCCCTTCTCCGGCAGCCGCTGCCAGAAGCGCCACAGGTAGTGGTTGCGCTTCTCGGCGTCGCGCGGCGCGGCGATGGGCCACACCTTGTAACCGCGCGGGTCCATGAGTGCGGTGAGCCGCTTGATGCAGCCGCCCTTCCCGGCGGCGTCCCAGCCCTCGAACACGAGGATGGCGCGCCGCTCCTCGAGGAAGTTCTCGATGTGGAGCTGGTACACCTGGCGCTGCAGGTCGAGGAGGCGCTTCTCGTAGCGGGCGCGCGGGACCTCCGGCGAGCCGTCGACCGCGTCCAGCCGGAGCGTCCCCGGCGCGTACGCCTCGAAGCGCAGCTCGCGCGTCTCCACCTCGCCCGGCCCCGCGGCGGCGGCGCGCTTCCCCTTCCTGTGCTTCTTCTTCCTGTCCTTCTTGGCCACGGGGCTCCCCTCAGCGCGCGTCGTACCGGTAGCCGTGCGCGATCGGGAGGCGCCGCCCCTCGCCGAAGGCCTTGGCCGAGACCTTCAGGACCGGCGCCGCCTGGCGCCGCTTGTACTCGGAGGCGATGACCATCCGCAGCACCCGCCGCACCACCTCCGGCGCGTGCCCGCGGGCCACGATGGCGTCGAAGGCGAGCCGCTCCTCGATGTAGGCCGCGAGGATGTCGTCGAGCGCGTCGTAGGGCGGGAGCGAATCCTGATCCGTCTGATCCGGCTTCAGCTCCGCCGAGGGCGGCTTCGTGAAGGTGCGCTCCGGGACGAGCGTGCGCCCGGCGCGGGCGTTCGCGGCGCGGGAGACGCGGTACACGAGCGTCTTCGGGACGTCGCCGATCACCGCGAGGCCGCCCGCCATGTCGCCGTAGAGCGTGCAGTACCCGACGGCGAGCTCGCTCTTGTTGCCCGTCGAGAGGCAGAGCGACCCCTCCTCGTTGGAGATGGCCATGAGGAGCTGGCCGCGGACGCGCGCCTGGACGTTCTGCGCGGCGACGTCGCCGAGGGGCTTGTCGAGCGCGGCCGGGAGCGCCGCGAGGTAGGCGGCGTGCATGGGCTCGATCGAGATCTCGCGGAAGCGCACGCCCAGGTTCGCGGCGAGAGCGGCGGCGTCCTCGCGCGAGTGCGACGACGAGTAGCGCGACGGCATGGCGACGCCGAAGACGTTCTCCGGCCCGAGCGCGTCGGCGGCGAGGCAGGCGGTGAGCGCGCTGTCGATGCCGCCCGAGAGCCCGATGACGGCGCTCCTGAACCCGCACTTCCGCGCGTAGTCGCGCAGCCCCAGCACGAGCGCGCGGTACACCTCGTCCGCGACCGGGTCGCCGCCGTCGCACGGCGCGAGGCGCGCGGCGCCGGGCTCGCGCAGGACCTCCGGCGCGGAGCCGTCCTCGCCCGCGACGACGACGACCTCCTCGAACAGCGGCGCGCGCACGAGGACGGCCCCGTCCGCGCCGACGAGCATCGAGCCGCCGTCGAAGACGAGCGAGTCGTTCCCGCCCACCTGGTTCACGTAGGCGATGGGCGCGCCGTGCCCCGACGCCGACGCGCCCACCATCCGCTCGCGCAGCGCGGGCTTTCCGATGCCGTAAGGCGAGGCGGACACGTTCACGACGAGCGAGGCGCCGGCGGCGGTGAGCTCGCCGATGGGGTCGCGCGCATAACGGGGCTTCACCCAGAAGCGCTTGTCGTTCCAGATGTCCTCGCACACCGAGAGGCCGAGGCGGAGCGCCACCGCCTCGGCGTTCGCGGCGGTGGCGTGGTCGGCCGGGACGAAGTAGCGCGTCTCGTCGAAGACGTCGTAGGTGGGGAGGAGCGACTTCCGCCCGACCGCGACGATGCGCCCGCCCTCGATGAGCGCGACCGAGTTGTAGAGGCCGGGCGGCGGCGCGCCCTGCGCCGGCTCGGGGAAGCCGAGGACGACCGAGAGCCCGCGCGACCAGTCGGCGGGCGCGGCGAGGTCCTGGAGCGTGCGCGAGGCGCGGTCCACGAACTCCGGCATGTCGAGGAAGTCGCGCGGCGGGTAGCCGGAGAGGGCGAGCTCGGGGAAGACGACGAGCGTCGCGCCGGCGCCGCGGGCGCGCGCACAGGCCTCGCGGACGCGCGCGGCGTTGCCGGCGAAGTCACCCACGGTGGTGTTCACCTGCGCGAGGGCGATGCGGCGGGCGGTCACGGGCGTTGAACATGCTACGTTCCGCGGCCGTGCGCAGGGTTTTGAGAGCCGTCGTCGCGCTCGGAGCCGCGCTCGCCATCGCCGTCGCCGGCTGCCGCCGTCCGCCCGGGGCGGCGCTCCCCGAGGTGACGCTCTACGCCACCGTCGGTGACGGCGCCGCGCGCGCCGCGGCGGATGGGGCGCGGGCGCGCGGGATCGCGCGGCTGCGTATCGTCTCGGCGATCGCCGAGGGCGAGGTCCTCTGGTTCGGCGATCCGACCGAGGTGGTGGAGGCCGGCGCCGCGGTGGCGGAGGGCGCCGCGCCGGACGCGCCCGGCGCCGACCCGGCGTTCACCGACCCGCGGAGGCGCTTCGCGCCCGCGTGCGCCCGCGCGCACGTCCTCGTCGTGTCCCGCGCAGAGCGCTCCCCTTCGAGCCGCACGGCCTCGCCGACCTCGCCGACCCGCGCCTCGCCGGCGCGGTCGCGCTGCCGCCGCTCGCCTCGGGCTCCTACCCGGCGGTGCTCGCCGCGCTGCGGGTCGCGTACGGCGGCGCGAGCGTCGCGCGGTTCCTCTCGCTCCTCGCGAAGAACCGCCCGCTGCGCGCCGCGAGCGACGCGGACGTGCGCGCGCGCGTCGCCGCGGGCGACGCCGCGGTGGGCCTCGTCGGCAGCGAGGAGGCGGCGGCGGGAGCGGCGAGCGCCGCCGGGCTCGACGTCGTCGTGCCGGACCAGGCCGGGCGCGGCGCGGTGCTCCTCCCCACCGCCGGCGCGCTCGCGAAGGCGGCGGCGGGCCGTGAGGCGCCGCGTGCCGTGGCGGCGTTCCTCGCCGGCGCCGACGCCGAGCGGCTCCTCGCGGCGCGCGTCCCCGGGTTCATGCCGCTCCGCGCGGACGTCCCGGTGCCCGCCGGCGTGCGCCCCGCCGGGAACGTCCGCGCGCTCGCGCTCGACTGGGACGCGCTCGCGGTGGAGAAGCAGCGGCTGCTGCCCGCGCTGCGGCGCTGGCCCGCGCCGTGACGGACCGCGCGGGAGGCCCCCCGCGGCGCGCTCGCGGCGCCTCCCCGTCCGCGTCCTGTCGCGGGCCCTGCGCCGTGCCTAGCTTGCCGCACCACGAGGTCTCCCATGCGCGGACGCAGCGTCGCCGTCCTCTGCGCGGCCCTCCTCCCGGCCCTCCCCGCCGCGGGAGGCGCCTCGCCGGCGCGCGCGGCGCCGGCCGCCCAGGCGCCGTACTGCGCGGGCGAGTACGCCGATCTCGTCTCGTCGATGTCGCGCGCGACGCGCACCTTCGAGTCGTCGGCCGAGGCCGACTACACGTACTGCATCCGCACGACCGCGACGTACGAGCACGTCTCGTACGCGAAGGGCGGGAAGCTCCGCCGCCACTACGTACGCCACGTCCGGCACGGCACCGGGTTCGCGTACAAGGCGAAGGACGGCGAGTGGTGGCTCGCCACGAACGAGCACGTCGCGGAGCACCCCGAGGTCACCGAGGCCGACGGCGACGTCGAGGGCGTGCCGGCGGGCTCGCGCAAGGTCCGCGAGACGGTGAAGATCGTCCAGGGCGAGGGGGACGACGACGAGGCGACCCAGATCCCGCTCACGAAGGTCGTCAGCGACGAGGCGCTCGACGTCGCGGTGCTGAAGACGCGCCACCCGCTCCGCCTCATGCCCTACCGCATCGGGCGCTCCTCGGCGCTGCGCGTCGGCAACATCGTCCAGGTGCGCGGCTATCCCCTCGGCGCTTTCGCCGCGGCGAACGCCGGCCGCGTCATCAGCACCGGCCAGCTCGACCGCGAGCGCGCCTGGAGCCACGAGGACTTCGCGGTCGACGCGCTGCTCAACGCCGGCAACTCCGGGAGCCCGGTCTTCGCCGTCTCGTGTCGAACCGGGGAGCTGGAGCTCGTGGGCATCTACCACGCCGGCTACAAGGACGCGCAGGGGCTGAACGTGGTCGTCTCCGTGGACCAGCTGAAGGAGTTGCTCGACACGGGCAGGGCGCCGGTGCGCCCCGACCCGGGCGCCGACGCGCCGGACCGCGGCGCCCTGCTCGCCCGCGTGCGCGCCGCCGCAGCGCCGTTCGTGATGCCGTTCGGCGACCGCGCGGTGCGGGTCGAGGCGCGCGGGGCGGGGGCGCGGTTCGAGCTGCTCGACGCCGACTTCCCGCTGACCTCCGCCGTGCAGGTCGCGCTCGTGTACGGCGGCGGCGACCTCGCCGAACCCACCGCGCTCGTCCTTCCGCGCCGCTTCGGCGACCGGGAGCTCGCGTGGGCGTCGCTCGACGGCGCGTGGCGCGACCCCGGTCTGCGCCTTCACGACGCCCTGTGGCGGCAGCTCGCGGCCGTGCTGGCGCACCGCGAGGCCGAGGCGCGGTCGCGCGCGCTGCCGGACGCCCGCACCGCGCTGTCGGCGAGCGCCTCGCGCATCCGCGGTCGCCGCGGGGAGCAGCGCGACATCCTCCAGGCCGTGGACTTCGACGCCGACGAGATGGCCTGGTCGGACGCGGCCCCCGACGCCGCCCAGTTCCACCTTGCCCGACCCGCGGACCCGGCCTCGAACGGGCGCTGACAAACCCGGGTGGGGAGTGTTTGCGCCTCGCCGAGTGTTGTTCGGGGTGTGCCCAGGCCCCCCTGCGACCCAGGTCTACCCACCAGGCGCGCTATACAGCGCTATATGGAGCGCCGTGCAGCCAGTTGCGACCCTAAAGGGATAAATCTGCTGTCCTCTTGGGGGGTTAACCAAAAAGCCGGCGAGGGGGTTGGCAACCGGGCGGGGCGTTATCATCGTCGTTGCTGTCGGAGATACCGGCCGAGAAGGGGCGCGCTTCGGCAGCACGCGCCCGGCGGACCGGACGCCGGCAGACTGGCGGCTCTAAGGGGCCTAAATCGGGGACGAAAAACATGCCTCAGATCGATATCGAGATCCTGACGCCGTTCGCTCAGAAGTTCCTCGAGGGGACGACCCTCACGCCTGCCGAGCGCGCCGAGGTGCTCCGCATCGCTCAGGGGTTTGCGTGCAAGGACTCGGCGGCTGCCGCCGGCGTCTCGCCCGAGACGATCCGCGCGCGCCGCAAGAGGATCTATCGGAAGCTCGACGTCCCCGGCTCCGGCGAGCTCCTCGCGAGCCTGCTCTCCCTCTCGCTCAAGATGCTCGCCAAGGGCGAGCGCCTCGAGCCGAGGCCGATGGTCCCGGCGGTCCAGGCGCAGCCCACGCCGCAGATGCCGGCGCAACCCGCCGTCCTCGCCCGCTAGCGCGGCCGGCGTCATCGCAGCGCAAAGCCTCGGCGACGCGACCCACTCGGGCCGCTTCTCTGGGGCTTTTGCGTTTCGCGGACGCTCGCGCGCCACCGCATCAAGAGCAACGCGGCACCTCATCACGAGCAAGGTGAAGATCCTCGCCTGATGACGTCGGGGTCGGATCGCGAACGCTCG